>CAIQUS010000172.1 GCA_903875045.1 uncultured Bacteroidales bacterium | reverse complement strand
GAATCATATTGATTTGCAACAAAATCCCGAAGGGATGGTATGATTAGATTTTCTAATAGAAACCGTTGAAGACCCTCAGGAATATTGAATTATCAAGGCACTCGGTTAACTCCGAAACTTGAGTGAATAATAAAACAGTGAAAATCTGCCAAATCTGCGTCATCTGCGTTCCGTTCAATTAAAAAAAAGCACACTGATGACACTGATTGAACAGATCAACGCAGTAAATAACTCAAGTTTCGGGGTTGAAAATTTGGTAAATAGGGTACATCATATTTGATATTTCACCCCTTCGGGGTTTATGGATAGACTCCACAACCGATTATTCTACAATCATTTCAGCCCTTCGGGCTTTTGATCGTTGGAATGTCATTCCCTAATTCACAACAAAATCCCGAAGGGATGAAATGATTGTAGTAGTGAATCATATTGATTTGCAACAAAATCCCGAAGGAATGAAATGATTGTAGTAGTGAATCATATTGATTTGCAACAAAATCCCGAAGGGATGGTATGATTAGATTTTCTAATAGAAACCGTTGAAGACCCTCAGGAATATTGAATTATCAAGGCACTCGGTTAACTCCGAAACTTGAGTTAATAATCTTCGTTCCCTATAAGAAAAATATAGTGGCAGTTATCACCGGGCCTCAATACAAACAGGCCCCCTGCCACAACCATCAAAAATCACCCTGCCATCCTCACACAATGGCCGTAGCACATCATTGATGTATTTTTCTACCTGGAATTCCGATGTCGCTGGATACATCACATGAACATTTGCCCCGGCATCAAGGGTGAAAAACAGGGGCAGCCCTCCTTTTCGTGCATTCCGAATGGCGTCGATGGCCAGTAAAGTGGCTGGTTTCATGAGAATCGTTCCGGGATCGGCACTCATGATCAGTGCATGAAGCGTTAAAGCTTCACATTCAGCGATGAAACTGAGTTTCTCGAAATCATTGGATGCTAAGGCATGAAGCGCCTCCTCCAGATTATGATTCGCCTGGCCGATTCGTCCGCTAAAGAATGGGTGCCCATTCATTGACCGGTGGCCCAACGTACTTGGCAAACTTTTTGGGTTGCCGGAAATAACCAGGATCGCATCCCTGAGTGACAACATTTCCGGATGAACCGACTCATTCACCGGAATGGCATATTCATCAGCAGATGCAGGAACACATGTTGATTTTCCCCAAACCGTAAACCCTTTATAAAGTGACCGGCATGCACTTCCTGAACCCATACGGGCAGCATAAGATGCCAGATGTATGAGCTCTTCCGTTGAAATACCTGCTTCCAAAATACGATTTGCAACGCTGAGCAAACACAATGTAAAGGCACTCATCCCTGATGCTGAGGATGCAATGCCTGTTGAATGGGGAAAGCTGTTGTGTGTGGTCACTGTCGCCGTTATCTTATTAAAAAGAGGGATTTCACCGGTCATCCAGTGAAAAAATTGCTGCATCTTTGGTAAAAACGGATGGTTTGGATCATCATTCACAGAAATGAGGCCCTTTGGCGTTTCCTCAACAGAAACAAGCAATGATGTTTTTGAAACAGCCAGGTCAAGTGTCATGCTCAACGATGGAGTAGCAGGTAACTGCCCATCCTTCTTTCCCCAATACTTTACAATCGCAATATTGGACGGACTTTGCCAGGCTGCGCTCAGGTTTTCATGCAAAGACAACCGCCCGGGGGAAGCCATATCTTGTAGCCGGGACAAAGGAGAAACGCTCATGATTTTATCTCAAGATCATTGTAAGAAAAAATAGTTGAAAAACCCATTCCGTGCAAATGATCCTTCACTTTTTCGGGTTCTGTGGCACTCACAAACATGGCGAAATCGCCACCCCACGCGCCAAGCGATTTGACCGTTCCGGGAAAAGAGGGAAAACGCACGGATATCGGTTCCCGTTTGAGGATAGTGGCAAGAAGTGATTCATGTTTTTTTACCAGAAAGATAAGTTCCTCAGGTGATTCGGCAATGCAAATTTCAGATGACAACTTTGATCCCTCGGTCACATCATGATCATTGTAATTCCGGCTGTTTAAGAATGAAGCCACTTCCGAAGCACTGTTCTGTTTGTTCCCAAGATATACAAAACTGGTGTTTTCACGGATCGCTTTTCCGGGTTTTACGAAGGTGATTTCAGGCAAATTGTTTCTCAACTGATACAACAGCAGGCTGGACTGTTCTGCACAGGCCACATCATATCCCGAACCTTGCGAAACCATGCGAAAAAGATCGTACGTATTTACACCGGCCCAACGTGCAACCAAAGAACAGAGGGTGGAACTGCTGCCCAAACCCCATTCAAGCGGATAGTCGGAGACTACCTTCACGTTCCATCCAAATGTGCCGGATAGAAAATCCGGATTGATCAGACGCGTGGCAAGAAGTAGTTTTTTTAACCCTAAGGCGATGGTTGTATCGTCTGTGGAGATAATATTTAAGGTCTCCGGATCAAATCTGGCCTTAAACCAGGTTCCGCCCGGAGTCATACTTTCCCAGTCGATCATCTGTGTAACCGTTTCATGGATAAACATCTTCTGTCCAAACCGAACTGGCAATGCAAGCGCCAACGTACCGGCCAATACAAGATATTCCCCCGTGATGAGCAGTTTTCCGTTGGCACGGAATTCAATGGCTGATTTCATGTAAAAAATGCTTCACGGCATTAAAACTCACCTTTCTGTTGCTGAAATACAACTCGGCCTCCTCCCGCTGGCCATTGTTTACGTTCAATGTGTTGAGGATATTTGAAAGATGCAACCGCATGTGCCCTTTTTGAATCCCTGTGGTTACGAGGCTGCGAACGGCAGCAAAATTACTGGCCAGTCCTACGGACGCCACGATTCCCATGAGCTCTTTTGCATTGGGGTTCCCAAGGATTTCAAGCGACAAACGTGCCAGTGGATGCAGATTTGTGATGCCACCAACCGTACCCAAAGCCATGGGGATCGTAAGCCCGATAGAGAGTACTCCGTTGCTCAGGGAACAATAACTCAAAGCACGGTATTGTCCGTCGCGGGCTGCAAATGCATGTGCGGCTGCTTCCGCAGCACGGTAATCGTTACCGGTGGCCATCAACACCGCATCCACTCCGTTCATGATACCCTTGTTATGCGTAACCGCCCTTGAAGGATCATGATGAGCAATCTGGTAGGCCAGGCAAAGTTTGTCGGCAAAAACTTCAACAGGCAAACGTTCCGCGATCGGTTTGAGATGGTCGGTTTCGCACGATGCCTCAACCGTAACAGTGCATTCAGGGGTATAGTTGCTCAGGATGGCCATGGCCACCTGGCATTTTTTTTCTTCATGGTCATCATCGGCAGTAAAGAACATTTCCAGTGCTTCTGCCATATCTTCCAGGCAGGTATTCACAAAATTGGCACCCATCGAATTGATGGTTTCCACCTTCAGTTCAAGTTTATACAGGTTGTTTATGGTTAAGGTTTCATCCAGAAGTTCTAGGCTGAGTATACCCCCGCCTCGCCTTACCATATTGATTGTTAATTTTTTAAGTCGTTCAAGTAAAAATAACTTCAGTTGATGCCATCGCTCACGAATATAGGAGGGCGCACCAAACCAGCGAAAATAGACGTGTCCCAGCTTAACCGTGGTGACACTTTTAACCGTGAACCCTCCCCTCTCCGCCCAAAAACGGGCGCTGTGAGAAGCAGCAGCAACCACCGAACTCTCTTCGATAACCAGGGGAACATGATACACTTTCGCATTCACCAGGAAATTAGGTGCAATGCCATAAGGAGTATGAAAACTGCTGATGGTATTCTCACTTAGTTCAAGAAACTGACTTCTCTCATTCTCATCTTCCATTAAAAAACGCTCCAGCCGATCTTCGGCCTGAGTGGGGTCATTGCAAATCCGGGCAATAAAGTTTCGCTTTTCCTCCTCTGTCAGTTTGGAAAAACCACGAACAATACCAGTATTTAACATGCGTCTTTGATTTGTAAAAATGATTTGGCAAATTTAAGCCCTTTGATCTGGCTGGCCACGTAGGCTTGCAGCTCCGGATAATCGTTCCGGGCAAAACGCAGAAAGCCTGAAGCTTGTCCGTAAATAGCAGGGAGGAGGCTTTTCGAAATGAAATAATAGCCGTCAAGAAAAGAGTTTATTCCTCCTGAAATAATAAGTTGCCGGCATGCCATTGGTGTTCCGTTTTTTACCATGGAGTTAATGGTGTCCAGCATCTCTCCGGCAGAATGGCCAATGAAGGCAAGCGGGCCATAAAGCTCCGTATTTTGAGGCGAACTACGTGCCAATTCGAGCTTTGCAAAATTGGTTCCGCCAAAAGCGGCAAAATCCAAAGCCTCAATTGGCAGGCGCATCAGCCGGCTGATACTCGCCGGTCCCATTCCCTGACCAACTTCCTTCACAATTATTTTAAGGTTGGTCAATGATAAAAAAGCTTCAATGGTATCGATGGGAGGCCTCTTTAACAGATCCCCCTCCTTTTGAAGCCACTCCTGAACCGGGTTGACATGAATGATAAGCCCATCGGCATGTAAACTGTGTACCAGGTCAACCAAGCGCATATAACTGTTGTTTGCCAGCATTTCTTCAACCTGAACGATTCCGATGTTGGCATATAAGGGCAGTTCATCGCCCATGATGTTACGGATATTGAAATCATCAAGGTGTTGCGAATTTTCAAGAAGAATCCGGCAGGAACCTAGCCCCATACCCATGCCGAATTCATGACAGGCACGCGCAAGGTTATGGTTGATTGTTCGCGCTTCCTGGCTGCCACCGGTCATACTGGAAACCCATATTGGAATACGCATGGTTTTACCTGAAAATGAAAATGGGGCTGTATCTTCTGTCAAATGTGAGCCCAGCATCGGTTCGTAGTTGAACCTGGAATCGGCAAGGGCGGAAGCAACCTGAGATGAAAAAGACATTTCGATATGATCGTTTTTACGTTGTTCCATAGCCAATCATAATAAAACCAGGCCTTTGCCGAATATCTGAAGTATTAAAAATCTGTAAACAAAGGTATAAAAAAATCATTCGGCAACACCCGAACAACTCATTCAAAACCGGGTCGAGGGCACCCCCGGCATCATTTTTGAATCAATAAGCCAAAAACGCTTACCTTTGGCCATAATAGCAGCCGGTTTTAAGCTACAAATCCAATTGCAGCAAATGAAGAAAAACCTGAATGTCACCACTGAAGTAAATTCAGTAGAAGATGCTTTACGGAAGAGTGAAGAAAAATATCGCATGTTGCTTGACATGGCTGTGGATGCCTTTTTTCAGGTTGATCACGACGGAAAATTAATCACTGTCAATACCAAAGCCATAGAAATTACAGGGTATTCCAAAGATGAACTGCTCACAATGAATATCAGGGATCTGTTTCCCTATGATGCACTTTTAATCGACCCGTCGCGATATGACTTATTAGCCCTTGGACAAACCATTAAGACAGAGCGGAATATCATTCAAAAAAACGGTCAGAAACTCCTGGTTGAAATACATACCAAAGCAATGCCGGATGGAACCATTCAGTCGTTTTTCAGAGATATCACAGTCCGCAGAAATGCAGAAAATGCTGTTATTGAATCTGAATTGAAATACAGGAATCTCCACATGAGCATGATGGACGGTTTTGTTTACGTTGACATGGCCGGTCGTATCCGTGACAGCAATCTTGCTTACCAAAATATGGTAGGCTACAACGCCTTGGAACTTGCCGACCTTACATACAACCAACTGACACCAAAAAGATGGCATGAGGTTGAGCATAAAATTGTGATGGAGCAAATATTGCCCGATGGACATTCCAGCGTTTATGAGAAAGAGTATATTAAAAAAGATGGTACTGTTTTCCCGGTCGAACTCCGGACTTTCCTCATCAGGAATAATTCTGGCGAAAACGAGGGAATGTGGGCCATCGCCCGCGACATAACTGAACGGAAGCAAGCCGAGGAAGCCATTCGCCGCTCCGAAATCGAATACAGGGATACCCTTGATTCCCTTCCCGACTGGATTTATGTGGTTGATGAGCAATATAAAATTGCCATGGTCAATGCTGCCCTTAAAACCGAGTTGATCCAACATGGCATCAAACCAGATTGTATTGGGGTTGAGATAGTACCCGATTTTCCATTTATCAGCCAGCAAACTCTTGAAGAGATAAAACTCGTTTTTAATACCGGAATAATCTCTGTCAGCGATCAAAAAATTGAATTAAAGGGAAAACCACTCCATGCAGAGGTCACCAGGGTTCCAATTTTAAAAGATAAAAAAGTTATCAAGGTAATCCTGATGATCCGCGACAGGTCGAAGGAGAAAGAGATTGTAGACTTGAAGCAGCGCAATGCCGAACAAAAAGAGGTAATGCTCCGGGAAATTCATCACCGGGTTAAAAATAACCTGGCCATCGTGATCAGTTTGCTTAATTTCCAACTGATGAACAATACCAATGCGGACATTACCCGTATGATCATCGACATGCAGATGCGCATACGATCCATGGCTCTGATTCATGAACATCTGTACCGATCCGAAAACCTCGATCGTATTCCGATAGCAACCTATATTGATTCACTTTCATATATGGTGATGACTGCATTCAGCGGACATCGCATCAACCTTGTTAAACGATTGGAGGCCATGGATGTCAGTATTGAAACAGCTCTTCCCATCGGACTGATCATCAATGAACTCCTCACCAATGCCTTCAAATATGCATTTCCTCACGGAGGCAAGGGTGACGTTCATATCACACTTGAAAAACAGGAAGACAATTTCTGTGGACTTGTTGTAGAAGATAATGGTATCGGACTGCCTGAAAGTTCTTCAATGAATTCCGAAAAGTCACTCGGGCTGTATATCGTCCGCTTACTCGTTGAACAACTCGAAGGAACTGTAAGCATTGTAAGAAACCATGGTACCTCCTTTCAAATCAGGTTCAGAAATATAATTCAAAAGAAACAGGAGAGTGCACCGACAGAACATTAGCCAGTTTGTACCGGTGCTCAATTGAAATTTCATATTTTTGTCACCCTTTATCATATCACCGTGTGATCGCCTGAAAATCATTAACCGTTAACCATAATTTGCCCGCATATTGAATTCATTTAAAAACAAAGGTAATAAGCCCACCAAATCGGGTTTCGGTGAAGGTTTGCTTGAGTCAGGCCTTAAAAATCAGCAAGTTATTTGTATCGGTGCGGATATTACAACCTCGGTGGGGTGTAATTTATTTGCAGAAGCGCTTCCCGCCAGGTTCATCTCACTTGGCATCGCAGAACAAAATTGCGCAGGTGTTGCCGCCGGTCTGGCCCTGGAAGGAAAGATTCCTGTATTTTCCACCTATGGTGTTTTCGCTGCGCTCAGATCTGCCGATCAGATAAGGGTTTCTGTTTGTTACAACAATTTACATGTGGTGATAGGAGGTGCACATGCCGGGGTTTCGGTCGGACCCGACGGAGCCACACACCAGGCGCTTGAAGACATTGCGATAATGAGGGTTTTACCAAATATGACCATTCTTTCACCATGTGATGCTACGCAAACAAAGCTCGCCACCATGGCTGCCATCGAACAATGCAATGGTCCGGTGTATATACGGTTTGGAAGGGAAGCCATGCCTGACTTTACCTCTGAAAGTACCGGTTTTGTGATCGGGAAATCCCAAATGCTTAAGAATGGGACCGACCTCACCATCATTGCCACCGGACATCTTGTCTGGGAAGCTTTGCTGGCATCTGAAATACTCGAATCCAACGGAATTCTGGCCAGGGTAATCAACATGCATACCATTAAACCCATTGATATGGGTGTTATCATTGACGCTGCAAGGGAAACAGGGGCCATTGTTACAGCTGAGGAGCACCAGATCATTGGGGGTCTTGGAAGTGCAGTGGCTGAGGTAGTTGTGCAACATTTTCCTGTTCCCATGGCCTTTGTTGGAATGGCCGACCGATTCGGCGAATCCGGAACTCCTCACGAGTTGATGGATAAATTTGGAATGACCGCAACCGCAATTGCCTCAGCAGCCACCAGACTAATCAATGGAAAAAAAAATGTTGGAATATCTCCTGCATGAAAATCGCCGCCCACTCGCCCACTCGTCCACTCGCCCACTCGCCCACTCGTCCACTCGCCCACGCGCTACAAAAAAACTCCCTCCGGATACTCTACCCGATACAACGTCAATCCTTTAGCTGGCACTGATTCCCCGGCCTTTGATCTGCTTTTGCTTTCGATGATCATTTTCAACTCATCCAGGGATATCCTACCTACACCCAATTCAAGCAAAGTGCCCACAATGGCTCTTACCATGTTTCGAAGGAACCTGTCTGCCGAAATGGTGAACACAAGTTCCGTACCCTCCATCTCCCATCCTGCCCGACTGATCCTGCAAATATTTGTCATCGTATCGGTGTCCACTTTTGAAAAAGAGGTAAAATCGGAATAGCCCATAATCATTCTTGCACCGTCATTCATGAGCGACTCGTTTATATCACCATATAAATAATGTGTATAAGCACGGCGAAAAGGATTTGGTATTCTGGCAATGCAATATCGGTAAGTACGGGATATCGCACTGAAACGGGCATGGGCATCGGGCATCACAGGCAAAATGTCGATAATTACAATTTCGCCCCCAAGAAACCTGTTTAACCGGAAAACCAACTTTTGACATTCCTGTTCAGACAGCGCTTGAGTTAAATCGAAATGGGCAAAGAACTGATCTGCATGAACGCCTGTATCTGTCCGGCCGGCTCCGGTCAAAACGATTGAAGAGCGCAGCATCATCGAAACCGCATCTTCAAGGGTTTGTTGAACCGTCGCAGCATTAGGCTGCCTTTGCCAGCCATGGAAATGGCTGCCATCGTATGCAATATGCAGAAAATACCTGAATGTGCTCATCGACATAATGATTCGAGGCAAAGATAACATATAATAGCACCACCTCGTCAACCCCACCGTTCAGGGTGGAGGTCTGGACGACCCTCATGATAGAAGTCCTGTGATGAGGTTACTTAGACTATATATAAATTACCCCGAATAATAAAAAATGATTACGTCTGTTAAAATAATAACAAAGAAATAATAGTACATTTGTGTCAAATTTTGTTAATGTTTTCACAGTTGCCTGTTACAAGAGCATAAAACACTATCTATTAACAATTTAAAATATTTTTTATGACTGATTGCAAATCATTAATTCTGGAGTTAGCTGACAAATATGGCCGGGAAAGAGCCAGTTTGTTACCAATTCTCCAAGGTGTGGTCGAGAGGAACAACTATCTTTCAGACACCTGCATGACCGACATTGCCAATGAACTGGATCTCTCTGCCGCGCAGGTTTACGGAACAGCAACTTTTTATTCATTTCTTGATACTCAGCCACGTGGCGAGTATGTCATCAGGGTATGTAAAACCATTACCTGCGATATGCATGGTAAAAAGACCATCGTTCAAACACTTGAGGACATGCTGAAAATTAAAATTGGTGAAACAACCCCCAATAAAAAGTTCACGCTGCTTGAAACCAATTGTCTCGGATGGTGCCATGAAGGACCGGCCATGTTGATCAACGACACGCCATACAGCGGTCTGACTACCGAAAAGGTCCACGATATCATCAGCGAATTCATAAAAAAATAACATTTTAAGAAAATAGGAGAAACAGTCATGTCACACCAAACCCTTAAAAGAGTTGACTTAATCTTCGGGGAATATTCCAACGAAAAATATAAAATATTAGCCACCACATTGGCCCGGACCAATGATGATATCCTGAAAGATCTTCTTGATTCAGGACTTCGTGGCCGCGGTGGCGCTGGTTTCCCGACAGCCATGAAGTGGAGGTTCACTGCTGAGACACCAAGCGATGAAAAATTTGTTGTTTGCAATGCAGATGAAGGCGAACCCGGAACCTTCAAAGATCGTGAAATTTTATTACGTGTCCCACGCAAGGTGTTTTCAGGAATGGCCATTTGCGGAAAGGTAATCGGAGCGAAAAAAGGCTACATGTACCTCCGTGGTGAATACAAGTTCATGGTGCCCGAACTTCAGAAAGAATTGGAAATTTATCATGAGCACATGCGCCAGCTCAACCACGATTTCAGCATCGAAATCAGAATGGGCTCTGGTGCCTACATCTGCGGCGAAGAAAGCGCCCTGTTTGAATCGATGGAAGGCGGACGTGGCGAACCCCGTAACAAGCCCCCCTACCCTACCACCAGCGGTTTCATGAAAAAACCTACGGTCATCAACAATGTGGAAACCTTCGTAAATGTCCTGATGATCATGCGCCTCGGCGCCGATCAATATAAAAAACTCGGCACTACCGACTCACGGGGCTCAAAGGTATTCTCTGTTTCCGGCGATACCCCCATCCCGGGAATATATGAACTTGAACTTGGGATGCCCCTTGATCGTTTTGTTGATGAATTCGGCGATGGCGACACCAAAGCCGTTCAGGTCGGAGGAGCGTCAGGATTTTGCGTACCACGCAAAAAATTCAAGGATACGGTCATTGGTTTTGAAGGTGTTCCAACCGGAGGCTCCATGATGATTTTTAACAGTTCACGATCAATGTACAATGTCTTGCACAACTACCTCGAATTCTTTGAAGAAGAATCGTGTGGACAATGTACACCCTGCCGTGTCGGATGCCAGCAATTGCTCAAAGGCATCGTTGCTGTGAAAAAAGGAGAAAAAAAAGCTGTATATCTTGACCAGCTCATGAAACTGAGTGAAAGCATGAAAATCACGGCAAAATGTGGCCTGGGTCAATCTGTTGCCAATTCATTCTCCTCTATAGTCAATAATTTCAAGGAAGAAATGATTTACTAATTCAGTATTCACAAGAAAATATTACAACAAGTTATGGCTAAAAAAATAAATCTCACAATAGATGGTATCACCGTTGCCGTGGATGAAGGTACCACAATCCTGGAAGCTGCACGCAACCTCAATATTCATATCCCGACACTTTGCTTTCACGAAGACCTTTGTGTAGCTGGAAATTGCCGGGTTTGCGTTGTTGAGCAGGAAAAGGTGAAAAATTTACCTGCTTCATGTGCAACCCCGGCTGCCGAAGGAATGGTGATCCATACCAACAGCATGAAGGTTCGAATGGCCCGCAAGCACATTGTTGAATTGCTCCTGTCAGAACATAACGCCGATTGCACAAAGTGCTATAAAAACGGCAATTGTGAACTCCAGGGACTTGCATCCCAGATGCTCACCGGCGACCATCTCTTTCTCGACCTTGTACCTGATAAAAAGTACACGATCGACATGTTTAATACAGCGATCATTAAAGATGACAGCCGCTGTATCAGATGCCAGCGCTGTGTGCGTACCTGTGAGCAGCTTCAGAGTGTAAGTGCTTTGGGAGTAGCCTACAAAGGCAATAAAATGAAAATTTCTACCTTTTTTGAACATTCTTTGTTTGAAGTGGTATGCACCAATTGCGGACAATGTGTGAACCGCTGTCCGACCGGTGCTCTGATTGAACGTAACTATATCGATCAGGTCTGGGACGCAATTTATGACCCCAATAAACATGTGGTCGTGCAAACAGCTCCTGCAGTCAGGGTAGCACTTGGTGAAGCACTCGGCATGGCCACAGGAAAAATCGTTACCGGAAAAATGGTGGCTGCGCTCAGGCGATTGGGATTCAGTTCCGTGCTTGACACTGATTTCACTGCCGACCTGACCATTATCGAAGAAGGTCATGAGTTGCTTACCCGCTTAAAAAAAGCGCTGGTCGACAAAGACCCGACTGTATCTTTACCCATGGCTACCTCCTGTTCCCCGGGATGGATCAAATTTATTGAACATACTTTTCCTGAATATCTGCCCAATCTTTCAACTTGTAAATCGCCACAGCAAATGTTTGGGGCATTGGCAAAAACCTACTATGCCCAAAAACGCAAACTAAATCCAAAGGATATTGTTTCGGTTTCAATTATGCCATGTACCGCCAAGAAATTCGAAGCCAACCGTCCCGAAATGCGTTCAAGTGGTTATAAGGATGTCGATTTTGTACTGACTACCCGCGAACTTGGCATCATGATCAAACAGGCAGGTCTCGATTTTGAGGAATTACCCGAAGAAAAATTTGACAGTTTCATGGGTTCATCTACAGGCGCGGCAGTCATTTTCGGATCTACCGGTGGTGTAATGGAAGCAGCACTGCGGACAGCCTACGAGATCGTTACCGGACGTGAAGTTCCTTTCGATGGATTGAACATTGTTGCAGTCCGTGGCACTGAAGGAGAAGTAAGGGAAGCGTCCATTAAAATAGACAAAGTGAAGCCCGAATGGAGTTTCCTGGAAGGTGTCGAATTAAAATGTGCTGTTGCAAACGGATTGGCACACGCGAAAACCTTGATGCAGAATGTCAGGGATGGTAAGGTTACCTATCATTTCATCGAAGTGATGGCTTGTCCCGGTGGTTGCCTGGGGGGCGGAGGTCAACCGATCCCAACCAATAAGGAGATCAGGACCAAGCGCAAAATTGCCATTTATGAAGAGGATATGGGCATGCCCATCCGTAAATCACACGAAAATCCAGAGATCGCTGAAATCTATAAAGAATTCCTCGGACAACCTCTGGGACATAAATCACATGAATTACTACATACACACTACACACCTCGAAAGAGATACTAAAACTGCTGCCCTTACTAATAAAGCTGTTCCCATATAACCGGAGCAGCTTTTTTTTTGCCATCAGGTATTCTGGAAGAAGATGAAACACTCAAAACCTCCTCCGCTTTGATAACCCGGTCGTAAAATTTATGAGAACAGTGTGGTGATATAAATAAATACTAAATTTGTGTCAAAGTGAAATTTTACATATTTTCAACTAAAGGATGGTTCCTAAAACAAGTCAGAAGGCAAATTCGTTCAAACACAAACAAAAAGTTGCGGCACCCCTTGGTAATGCTAAGAGTACCGTCATTCCGGGGTGGGCGATTGCTGTCGTATTGGGCTTCACGGTTTTGATCTGGTCCAGGGCACTTTTCAACAATTTTGTTTACCTCGATGATGACCAATATATTCTGACAAACCCGTTTATCCGGGATTTTAGTTTCAATGGCATCAAGGCGATTTTTTCTTCTTTTTATTTCAGCAACTACCATCCCTTAACCACCCTTACCTTTTTATTTGAATATAAGCTGTTTGGATTATCTCCCATGCCTTATCATCTGCTCAATGTCCTGTTACATCTGCTGAATACATTTCTGGTATACAAATTGGGAGAAAAGTTGAGCGGGAAAAGGATAACTGCACTTGTGGTTGCCATATTATTTGCCATTCATCCCATGCACGTTGAATCTGTTGCATGGATTTCCGAGCGGAAAGACGTTTTATATTCATGCTTCTTTTTGTTATCTCTGCTTGCTTACCTGAGATATATGGATACCGGTTACCGGACACAGGTGTATCTTGGCGCCTTAGGCTTGTTTTTGATTTCGTTGTTATCCAAACCGGCAGCAGTAACGTTGCCCGTATTGCTGATAGCCATTGATATCTATAAAGACAGAAAAATCAATCTCAGATCGTTGGTTGAAAAAGTTCCCTTCTTTTTGCTTGCACTCCTTTTTGGAATTTTAACCATATTGTCCCAAAAAACAGGCGGGGCCCTGAAAGATATCTCTTCAACATTCACCTTGATCGACCGATTCTTTTTGGTTGTATATTCCATCGCATTTTACATCGTTAAGCTGATCGTTCCGGTCAACTTATCGGCTATGTACTATTATCCGAATATACTTGGCGGGACTCTGCCATTACAATATTATCTTTCTTTGCCGTTTCTTCTGGTTTTGGCCTGGCTTCTTTATAAAAGCATTTCATTCTGCAAGGAAATTTTGTTCGGTATTTTCTTTTTTCTGATTACCATTTCTGTCATGCTGCAATTTTTCACTTTCGGGTATGCACTTACTGCCGAAAGATATACCTATATTCCTTACGTCGGGTTGTTTTACCTTGCTGGCCAGTGGATTGCAAAAGCCGATACAAAACAAACCCGAAAGATTACTTCAGCCATTTTTTTATTTGTTGTGTTCATATTTTCAATCCAGACATGGAACCGCATCGGAGTCTGGAAAGATGGTGACGTCCTTATCAACGATGTGATTAAAAAGAATCCGACAACTTTTGACGGGTACTGGACAAGGGCGAATTTGCAGAACAACAAAGGTGATTTGCAGGGTGCGCTAATGGATTTTAACAAAGTAATCGAATACAAACCTGATTTTGTTTCCGCCCTAAGATTGAGAGGCGATATCCTCAATAAATCAGGCGACTATGAAGGCGCGTTGTCAGATTTGAACCGTGCTATCAGCCTGGATCCGTCAAATGCTGAAGCATATAATATCAGAGGGAATTCGCTTTTTAAATTAGGCGACATGAAATCGGCCATTCTTGATTGCAGTAAGGCGATTCAATTGAAGCCGAAATTGGTTGAAGCATATAACAACAGATGCATGCTAAAGGCAATGAGCGGTGATATGATCGGGGCCCTGGAGGATGTCAATATTGCCATTGAACTAGCTCCCGGGAATGCCGATGCATACAGCAGTCGGGCAAATATCAGGGTGATGATGAATAATTATAAAGGTGCTCTGGATGATTTTAACTATTCATTGCAATTAAAACCTGATGATGCTTTGGTCTATTTTAATCGAGGGATTTCTAAGTTGAACCTCACTGACACCACAGGTGCATGCAACGACTGGAAAAGAGCCATGGAACTCGGTAACAATAATGCCTCCCAAATGATCAGTCAGTACTGTCATTAAAAAAAAACAGCCCCGGTCTCCTGGGGCTGTTGGTGCACATTATTTCTTGCTGCCGGGTTCGCGGATAATAACGATTTTCTCTTGCCTTTCAAACATGGGTGCGTCATTCAGATCAATAATGATCCGTTTGCCATTTTTCCGATCCTTGATTGAATAACTTACCACCCGATCCATCGGTATCTCTCCGAGAAGATCGTTCAAGGTTTGACCCTTTCCATGTGATTGCATGTTAAACCACTCGGAACCAAAACCCCTGCAATCCCGTAAACGCTCTTCCATGTCTCGGACTCGCGACATCTCCTCCGGGTCGAAACCTTCCAATTCATCAAGATCCATCTGACAATCAGGAGGACATGGCACGTCAAAATCAAAGTTGTACGCTTGAGGCATGTTGTGATACCTGACCCTGGCATGTTTGCCCCCCTTGCCAATTTTAACGACTTTTACCATCTCTTGTTCAATAGAATCAACCATGGATGAGTCTGTCATCACCATCGTGGTGTCGGTCACGGTTATCTTCCCATTGTCATCGCTGATGATTTTCATCACTATTTTCTTGTGGGACTCTGTTTTTGCTGTTTCCTGAGAAACTGCCGGCCGCGTAATAAAGATGGCCATCATGGTTGCCATGCCAAACATGGCAATTTTCAATTTGACTGATTTTGTCTCCATAGGATTCTCATGTATTAAGTTTACTGATGCAAATCTAAGTAGGGTAAGTTCTTGAAAATGTTAATAAAACGTTAAAGTTGGTTAATGAAAAGTTAATCTTGGCCATTGACCTTTTGGTTTCCGTATTTTTGCAGCATGAATAAAAGAATACTGTACATACTTATCATCAGCATCTGCATCTCACTCATCGGGATAATAACCGTACAGTTTTTTTGGATCCGTAATGCCTATCAGGTTAAGGAAGCTCAGTTCGCACGAAGTGTGAACGATGCACTGGGAAGTGTGGTGAGCAAAATTGAAGCAAGGGAAAATATGTTTTTTATCAGCCGGAATTTTGAAGGCGACAGCATTATGCGAATTGTCCAGGCCTTTACCCAGGACACAGGTGCGATCATTAAGAACCGGCTCGATTCCCTTTTACTGATAAATGAAATGCCCATTGCACAGCACATTCAGCCATCTCCCCATATACCACCCCCGCAAATTCCTCATCCATTGCCTCCTTCCGGGGTTATTCATTACTCCTACCAGTATAATCTGGTGCCCCTACAGAATGGTCAGGATACTTTAACAGTTAGGATGGAAGAATTTTACCAGGAGATGCAGGATTTGAATCCAGGAGAGATGAACTTTGAATGGGATGACCAGATTGCCAGACTCGATTCGATGATGAGTATCAATTTCACCCAGCATGCCACCATCGAACGACGGCCTCAGGATAACCGCAACACCATTCAAACCCGTGAAAACAATATCCAGAAATTAGACAACAAAGCCCGTAAAATCCAGGATGTAATCAAACAAATGGCTATTGCGCTTGAAACGAAACCAGCTCCGATTCAGCAACGCATTAACAAAAAAAGTCTGCAGGCCACGCTGAGCAAGTCATTTAAAGATAAAGGCATTGACCTGCCATTTGAATTTGCAGTATTTTCACCATCAAGCGACAGCAATCATATCCCGATCAGATCCGCCAATTTTAAACGTGAATACGAGACTTCCGAACATCGCGTATCGCTCTTTCCGAATGACCTGTTTCAGAAACCCGACATGCTGCTTGTTCATTTCCCCGGTCAGAAATCTCAATTGATAAAATCCCTTTCACTATTGCTGGTAGGCTCGGTTATTTTTACCCTGATCATTATTTTGTCATCCGGTGGCAGCATTGTTGTAATGATCCGTCAGAAGAAAATATCTGATATCAAAACTGATTTCATCAACAACATGACCCATGAATTCAAAACACCCATTGCAACCATTTCTATCGCTGCCGATTCAATTACCAACCCCCGTGTGATATCCGAACCTGAAACGATTAAAAATTTCACAAGGATTATCAAAGAAGAGAATAACAGAATGAATACCAGGGTCGAACAGGTTCTTCAAATGGCACTGCTCGATAGCCGTGATTTTAAGCTGCGCGAACAATTGGTCGACATGAATTACCTCATCAGTAAAGTGGTTGATCACTATCGGTTGCAGATTGAAAAACGGGAAGGTGCGATCACCCTAAGGCTTGAAGCAGAACATTGCGTTGTGAATGCCGATGAAGACCATTTAAGGAATGTTTTGTTAAACCTGTTAGACAACGCCAATAAGTACTCGATCACAAAACCTGTCATCGAAGTGTTTTCATTCAACCGGTCGGGGAAATTTTTCTTTGGAGTACAGGATGCCGGTCTTGGAATGAGCCAGGATGTGCAGCGTAAGGTATTCGACAAATTCTACAGGGTAACATCAGGTAATATTCATAATATCAAAGGATTTGGCCTTGGGCTTAGCTATGTCAAGGCCATCGTCATGGCACATCATGGTGATATTCGGATACAAAGTGAATTGGGAAAAGGAAGCAGGTTTGAGATCAGTTTGCCGGGTGTACAGCAAAG
Organism: uncultured Bacteroidales bacterium; assembly: GCA_903875045.1. Taxonomy (GTDB): domain Bacteria; phylum Bacteroidota; class Bacteroidia; order Bacteroidales; family FEN-979; genus CAIVAT01. The sequence continues at coordinate 3,945 of CAIQUS010000172.1, read as the reverse complement.
AGACGATGAGATTGTCCAAGAGATAATTGAAAGTTGAAAATGGAAAATGGAATAACGAATTTCCAATTTCCAATTTCCAATTTCCAATTTCTAATTTCTTAATAAACATTAAATCAAATACCTACTCACTAACCGGAGACATATATGAACCCTAAGATTAAAATACTGCTCGTTGAGGATGATCCGAATTTCGGATCAATCATGAAATCATATCTTGAGTTAAATGACTTTGAGGTTATGCTGAAACCGGATGGGAAACAGGGGTTGACTGCCTTCAGGTCTGAATCCTTTGATATTTGTATCCTGGATGTAATGATGCCTGAAATGGACGGGTTTACACTGGCCAAAGAGATAAAAAAGACCAATATCGACACGCCATTTATCTTTCTGACTGCGAAATCACTCAAGGAGGATATGCTCGAAGGTTTTAGAACTGGTGCCGATGATTACATTACCAAACCCTTCGATTCTGAAGTTTTGCTTTTTAAAATCCATGCCATTTTAAAACGTAAAATGCAACGTGCAGAAAATGAAACTTTTATAAATGAAATGACCGTTGGAAAACTATCATTCAATTTCAACCTGAGAACCCTTTCGCATGCAAACCTTGTCCAGCAACTCTCCCCCAAGGAAGCGCACCTTCTCAAAATGCTGATTACGTCAAAAGACGGAATCCTGTTACGTAAAGATGCCCTGGAAAAAATCTGGGGCAATGACAATTATTTCAATGGACGCAGCATGGATGTTTTTATCGCCCGCCTCCGTAAGTGCCTGAAAGCTGACCCGGCTATTGAAATCGTCAACATCCATGGTAATGGATTTCGGTTGATGGTTGGATAAAATGTTTATATTTGTTTGTTAAATTTATAACAAAGTTAATAATATAACAATAAGATTTTGTAATTTTGCCATGAAAGATTAATCAATCTGTTTCATGGATATTTTGCATTCCCCGGTCAGCTTAAAATCAAACCTCGAATATATTGATATTGTTGAAGATACGAACGGCATGTTCAGTAAATATGCTTTTGTACACAATTATAACGAGAAAACAAACGGTATGATCACCGAAAAAATATCGCAAAAATCATCATCCCTCTGACTTTAACAAACTACCAAAAAGACAGAATATGGAAAAAATTAAATCCCTGGCCGATCTTAAAAAATTACAGGAAAACCTTCTGGCCAAAACTGAATTGCAGGGCAATGCCGCCAACTCCGACTCCCGGATCCGGGTTAGAGTCGCCATGGCCACATGTGGCATCGCCTCCGGAGCCAGAGAAGTGATGGAAGTATTCATCGAAGAGTTTACCAAGCGAAACATTGATGCGGTGGTTTCTCAAACAGGTTGCATGGGTTACTGTTATGCAGAGCCCACTGTTGAAATCACTTTACCGGGGAATGAACCCATCACTTTTGGCTTTGTGGATGTAAAAAAAGCCAGTAAGATCATTGACAAATATGTGCTGAACAACGAACTGGTGGACGGAATCATACCTGTAAATTATGAAACGATCTATCATAACTAAAATCCGGAAATAGTCAGATGGCAAAAATAAAGTATCACATCCTTGTTTGCGGCGGGACCAGTTGTCAGGCTGCAAAAAGTGAAGAAATCCTGCAGAAATTTCAGGATTTGATAAAAATAAAGGGGCTTGATAACGAAGTTCAGGCGATCAGGACAGGTTGTTTCGGATTCTGCGAACAAGGCCCTGTTGTTCAATTGTTGCCCGACAATACTTTTTACAGCCGGGTAAAGCCTGAAGATTGTGCGGAGATATTTGAAGGACATGTTATCAAGGGAACAAAAGTACCCCGCTTACAATTTCCTGTTCCAGCAACCGGAGAGTTGCAAGGTGGTTCCAGCCAAAAAGGACATACCAGGAAGCAAATCAGGATTGCATTAAGAAATTGCGGGTTTATCAACCCCGAAAATATGGATGATTATATTGCCAGGGATGGCTACCAGGCACTCGGAAAAGTACTCACTGAATTATCCCCGGAAGCAACCATCGAAATTCTTAAAAAATCGGGCCTTAGGGGACGTGGCGGCGGTGGATTTCCAACAGGTCTCAAATGGGAAATTACACGGGCTGTAACTGCCGACCAGAAATATGTGGTTTGCAATGCCGATGAAGGTGACCCTGGTGCTTTCATGGACCGGTCGGTTCTCGAAGGGGACCCGCATTCGGTACTTGAAGCCATGGCCATCAACGGTTATTGCACTGGTGCCGATAAAGGAGTTATTTATATCCGGGCGGAATACCCATTGGCTGTGGAGCGATTGAAAATTGCTATGAAACAGGCCAGGGAGTATGGATTGCTTGGAGTTGATATCCTTGGAACCGGGTTCAATTTCGACATTGAAATCCGTTATGGTGCCGGCGCTTTCGTTTGCGGTGAAGAAACTGCACTCATACATTCGATGGAAGGACTCAGGGGAGAACCAACCGTAAAACCACCATTTCCCTCCGAATCAGGTTTCCTTGGCAAGCCCACCAATGTGAACAATGTTGAAACCTATGCCAACATCCCCGCCATTATCAATAAAGGGGCAGATTGGTTTGCAGGCATTGGCACCGAAAAATCCAAGGGGACTAAAGTATTTGCTCTTGCAGGTAAAATCAACAACGTAGGGCTTATCGAAGTTCCGATGGGAATCACCCTCCGCGAGGTGATCTTTGAAATTGGAGGAGGGATAAAAAACGACCGGAAATTCAAAGCCGTTCAAACCGGCGGACCTTCAGGCGGGATGCTGACAGAAAAAGATTTAGACACGCCTATTGATTATGATAACCTCATCGCCGCAGGCTCCATGATGGGTTCGGGCGGAATGATTGTGATGGACGAAGACGACTGTATGGTGGCCATGGCCAAATTCTATCTCGAGTTTACGGTAGAAGAATCCTGTGGTAAGTGTTCCCCCTGCAGGATCGGTAACAAACGGTTGTTTGAAATGCTCGAAAAGGTAACCCAGGGCCATGCCGTGATGGAAGATCTCGATAAGCTTCGTAACCTGAGCCATGTAATCAAAGATACCTCCCTTTGCGGCCTTGGGCAGACTTCGCCAAACCCTGTCCTTTCTTCAATGGCAAACTTTTACCATGAATATCTCGAGCATGTTGGCGATAAAAAATGTCGGGCAGGCAGTTGTAAGTCGCTGATGCAATACATTATCCACGCCGAGAACTGCATTGGTTGTACGCTTTGTGCCAGAAATTGTCCCGTTGATGCCATTTCAGGTGAACGCAAACAGGCACATTTTATTGACCAGGAAAAGTGCATCAAATGTGGTGCATGCATGGAGAAATGTAAGTTCAATGCGATTTTTATAAAATAACCAGGAGGAATACATGGAAATGGTAAAACTGACCATCGACGGAAAACCTGTTGAGGTCGAAAAGGATACAACAATTTTAAAAGCAGCCAAAACAATTGGCATCGATATACCTACCCTTTGCTACTTTCAACTCAAAGACATGAACATTGAAAACCGTCCGGGCGGATGCCGCATTTGTGTGGTCGAAGTCGTTGGGCGGCGAAATCTCGCTCCGGCCTGTTCTACCAATGTAGCAAAGGATATGGTTATTAACACCCACTCAATCAGGGTATTGAACGCACGCCGCACTGTTCTGGAGTTAATTCTCTCCGATCATCCTGCCGAATGTCTCACCTGTGCCAAATCGGGGAGTTGTGAGCTCCAGACGATGGCACAGCAACTTGGCGTACGCGAATTACCCTATCAGGGTGAGCAGTCGACTTATCGCAAAGATACGTCGCCAGCTATCATCCGGGATGTTGATAAATGCATCTTATGCAGGCGGTGCGAAATGATGTGTAATGATGTACAGACGGTAGGTGCGCTTTCTGCCGTCAACAGAGGGTTTATGGCAGTGGTAGCTCCGGCATTCGAAATGAATCTCGAGAAATCTCCCTGTACTTACT
>CAIQUS010000171.1 GCA_903875045.1 uncultured Bacteroidales bacterium | reverse complement strand
GATTCTCCTGCAGGAACAAAATACCTTTATAAATTGAAGATGCTCGTTCCAAAAGACCGTGCCCCGGTTGAATCCGAATTATTTCGGATGACCGGTCGTTGTCTGATCATAAACTTGACAGACAAAAATGGCACGATCCGCATTCTTGGCACCATGGAAAGCCCGATGAAGCTGACCAGTAAACTAATGAAACCCCCGGCAATGGAAACATTCAACGGTTATGAGTTGTTGTTTGCCGGAGAGTTTACCAAACCTGCAGGATTCCTGTTGCCAGCAAACGGTATCATCCCGGATGATGAGACCGCCCAGGATTAATCCCTTTTAATTTTCAGTCCTTTATTTGGCCGTCATACCATTATAATATTGTATCCTGAAACAAAAGGTACAATGAATCCCATCTTAGCAGAAATCTTTTCCGGCGCATGGTTGATCTCCAAAGAGAGATCAACCGCATATGCTTCGATTTTGCTCTCGATGCTGAAAGGTGAAAGTTTTTCTGATGTTGATTCGGCAATTGCCCGTGAACGGAACCGCTCCTATGTGATCGGTGCCATGGGGGATCAGCCCCAGCGGTTCGGTTTTTCCGACACCAACATTCCTGAAGGTTCTGTTGCCATCATTCCGATCCGCTCGGAAATCCTTAAATACGATCAGCCCTGCGGACCCAGAGGGTCGCAGTCAATCTTGACCGATGTGAAATCGGCTGATCAGAATCCAAACATCAAAAGTATTCTCCTGGTTGTGGACAGCCCCGGCGGGCAGGTGACCGGTACCGATCTGTTGGCTGAAGCGATTTGTAATTCCACAACACCGGTTGTTGCATATGTAGAAGGTATGGCGGCAAGCGCCGCCTACTGGATCATCTCCGGGGCATCAAAGATCATCGCCAGCTCTGACCTTGACCGTATCGGATCCATCGGAACCATGCTGATGGTGGAAGACCTTCAGCCGGCACTCGAAGCCCAGGGAGTCAAGTTTCATGAAGTCTATGCCAGCCTTTCGGTGGATAAGAATGCAGACGTTAATCAGGTACTGGATGGCAAGTATGAATCCTACCAGAAGAATGTTCTGGATGTGATCAACAGCAAATTTCTATCCTCCATCAAAGCCAATAGGCCTGCCGTGGATGATTCGACACTGACCGGAAAGATGTATTTCGCCCCCGAGGCAATTGCCCTGGGACTGATCGATGAGATCGGATCGCTGGATTATGCAATTTCAGTTGCAACCGCTTTATCACCGGTGATCACAGAACTTTCAATTCAAAATGAAACTAAAAATTCAGAACCGATGAAAATAAACAACACATGGAAAGCCATTCAGGGCTTTTTCAAAATGGACCCGGCAGATCTTGAGGCGCAGGAATTGACAACGGAAAGGGTCCAGCAGCTAAACGATGAACTCGGAAACGTAACTACCCGTAACCAGGAATTGGAAACTCTACTTTCCGACGAGCAACAAAGCCACGCTGATACCAAGGCAACGCTTCTGGCATTACAGTCGGAGGATGCTGCCATTCCAATTGTTGCTGCAAAAGATGCAGACAAGATTGAAAGCAGCACCGATGAACCGGTATATGCACACGACAAAATCGCAGATGAATTCTGCTCATAATTTTCACATTTAATATTTGTATCAATGGCCGAAACAATTTCATTAGCCCAACTTAAAGCCGCATTCGGGACGTACGTAGG
>CAIQUS010000170.1 GCA_903875045.1 uncultured Bacteroidales bacterium | reverse complement strand
TGCCAAAATAAGAACAACCAATACAATTCCGGCCAAAAGGAAATTATTTTCTCTTTTCTCCTGACTGATCATTAACCTGAATTATTCATAAAAAATAGGAAAAGTTTGTTAACTCATTGATATTTACTATCTTTGAGGCTACCAAGCAAAAACAAACCTTTCCATGAGTAAAGATACAAAAAGCCGCAATACCAACCCCATTTCTGCAACCGAAAATTTTTCTTCCACCCTTTTTAACCTTTCTCCGGTTTGCAAAAAGCCAATAGAAATGAGCTTTTCAGCGGAGAAAATTTCTTCGGATGGAGGGTTGCTGTTATTACGTGAGATAGAAGCCCGGAACGGGATATTACAATCCATTACCAGCTGTATTCAGGAGGATCGTAACCCTGGGTATGTAAAACATTCGGTTAGTTCAATGTTGACACAGCGGGTATTCCAAATCGCAGCCGGATACGAAGATGCCAATGATTGCGATACTTTAAGAGACGATATGATATTTAAAATTTGCGCTGAAGTATTACCGGAAAGTGGAAATTCATTGTCATCTCAGCCAACGATGAGCCGATTTGAAAATTCTCTCTCACGTAGCGAAATTTACAAGATAGCCGTTGCATTTGTAGATAATTTTATCCAATCCTATTCAGAGGAGCCCTCGGTTATTATTCTTGATCCCGATGACACGAACAGTAATACTTACGGGGCACAGCAACTGGCTTTGTTCAATGATTATTATGGCGAATACTGTTACATGCCATTGCATATCTATGAGGGCCAGAGTGGGAAATTAATAGCCACCATTTTAAAGCCGGGTCGCAGAAGTAAAACCGCTGATGTTTTTTCCATTTTACAGCGCATCATTACACGTTTGCGTAAGGTTTGGAAAAACACGATAATCATTGTTCGCGGTGATGGTCATTTCTGTAGCAAAGAACTTATGGCATGGACAGCGGGCAAGGACAAGGTGCATTTTCTTACTGGCCTTAGCGGCAACAAGTTACTGAATGACCTGGCCAGAATTACCATTAACTCGGCAGAGAAACAGTATAGAAGTACCGGCAATCCGGTAAAACGATACCATAGTTTTGATTATGCAGCAGGTTCATGGAGTGGGCCACAGCGTGTTATCGTAAAAGTTGAAGTAAGCGAGAAGGGAACCAACATCCGGTATGTGGTTACCGACATCCGGTGTGTGCGTACAAAAGCTTTATATGAGCATGGCTATTGTGCCCGAGGTCAAATGGAATTGTACATAAAAGAAAGCAAAGTCCATCTGCTGTCAGACCGGATGTCGTGCAGTCGTTTTGAAGCCAATCAGTTCCGCTTGTTCATGCATTCTGCCGCATATGTTTTGTTACATGCCCTGCGTGAAAAAATGTTGCAGGGTACCGAATATGCAAATGCGACAATGAAAACCATTCGGTTACGCCTGATCAAGGTTGCAGCTTATGTAAAGGAAATAAAAACACGAATTAAAATCGAACTCCCAAAACAATTTCCGGACATGGAAGTGATTGCAAATTGCCTGGGAAAATTCAACGGGTTACGCTGTTAGTTCAGTGTTGATAACCAGTGGAAACACCGGCCAAATCAGCAAATTTCCCGAATAACCCACAGAAACCGCACAGCGGGCGCAAAGAGCATTGTTAATAACCCAGAAAAACTGTTAGTAACGGCTGGATTTCATTGAAATCGCACCCAAAAAATATGTTTCACCAGATCAATCCTGGTACCTCGATGTCATATCCCATCATGAAAAACAATTTTCTGTTCCCCCGATGCCAAAAGCATCAATTTTTTGTCGAAATTTGGGTTTGTGAATAATGCAGGTTAAGTCGTTTTTTAACAAATAATTTTAATTCGTCTTCATTCTCTATTTCTGAAATGTCTGATGAAGCGGAAATATGTTTTTCAATATTCTCTTCCCACGATTTAATCAAATTATTTCTATAATCACGAAACCATTGTGATTTATTTTTCTCCATATTAGAAATTACATCTTCATACAGCTTAAATAGCTCTGGTAATTTAT
>CAIQUS010000169.1 GCA_903875045.1 uncultured Bacteroidales bacterium | reverse complement strand
GGAGTAACCAGGTTCGTGTTCTGCTCCCAGCGGTAGGTGATCGTGCCGTCGCCCGTGCCATCGGTGGTGGAGGTGAAGTCTGCCGCATTATCTCCGCTGCAGATCGTCTGATCCTGAGCGATTACCCCCGGATCGAGATTGTTTACCGTAACGGTCAGCTCATTGCTGTTCGACTCACAGGCTACCGAGTTCATCGTGCTGATGGTCACTCGCCGGTACTGCGCATCAGAGGTAAGAACACCGGCATTATATGTGTTTTCGGTCACTCCGCTGATGGTACTCCACGACGGAGTCACCAGGTTTGTGTTTCTCTCCCAGCGGTAGGTGATCGTGCCGTCGCCCGTGCCATCGGTGGTGGAGGTGAAGTCTGCCGCGTTATCTCCGCTGCAGATCGTCTGAGCCTGAGCGATTACGCCCCCAGTAACATTTCCGTTTACTGTGGCAGTCACTTTTGTCCTCACTCCCTCACAATCAAGGGAACTAATAAGTGACACCCAATAATCCTGCGTCAGGGTAAGTGCTACTGTTGTATAGGTATTATCGGTCGAACCAGAACTCGTTTTCAGTAAATTTCCGCCGGTAGAGGCATCATACCATTTGTATTTATCACCACTGACGGCTCCAGAAGCGCTGAGTTCCGCAGTGTTCCCCGAACAGACTGTGACCCCAGTACTCCCCGGTGCTGCAGGAGTTGTATTAATTGTGAAAACTCCCGAACCACTTCCCGTGCATGAATTTGCATCTGTTACAACAACTGTATATGTGCCGGCAGTGATACCTGAAAAACTGGCTAAATTGCCGGGATTGGTTACGCCGGATGGAACAGTCCACGAATAGCTGTAGGTTCCCGATGGAGAGGGTGTTGCGGTGATAGTAGCATAACCTTCACTGGAACAAATAGTTGGGGAGTTAACAGTAACTGTCGGGTTCGCATTTACAACAATGGTAGCACTATTTGTGGCTGTGAAACCATTTCCATCAGTGGCAGTGACAGTATAACCAAATGATCCGGCAGTAAGCGTTGAAGGGTCAAATGCCTTTGTGGTTGCCCCGCCAGGGCTCCATAAATATGTAAATGTAGGATCGCCCAAAGGATTGGCCGTAAGTGTCAGTGCAGCATTCTGGCAAACTGTCAAGGACGGGTTTTCAGAGATGGTAACAGTCGGAGGGGCAAGCGTAATACCTGTGAAGTCTGAAAAACCGGTAAGTCCATTGGCAATAAGCGTGTTTGACCCAAGGGTTGAATATTTAACCCAGGGGAGGGAGCCACTGTATTTCCCTGCCACTGCACTGGTTTCTGTTCCTGCCACATCTGCGGCAACATAATTCCCTGTTAAATTACAAGAAAATGAGGTTATGCCTGAGGATGTTACAGACCAGTAACGATTCAAATAATTTGTGGAGCTGGTATTATTCGGATGCTTGGTGTTTATGACCCGGACTCCGGCGTAGCCACTTGTAAAAGTACCGGCTGTGAAAGTCAGGGTCATTGGGGTATACTCTATAGTGCCTGTAATATCACCAACAGGGAAGGTATATGAACCGGTTGTCGTAAATAATCTGCGGCATTCACCTGTTCCTGATGTGACGATCATATTTGATGTACCAAGCGAACCTGCCACGGCTGCCGCTCCCAACGTCAGGTTATAATTTCCCAATGATATTTTTCCATTTGTCAATGTTAATGTTCCGCTCACATCTTCATTGCTTGCAAACAGGGCTCCCGTTGAATTATTCAATGTCAGATTGTAAAAAGTTGAGGTCGATGTTCCCCCTATCGTCTGGGGTGCAGTCCCGTTAAAAGTAACAGTTCCCGAGCCTGCAGTAAAGGTACCACTATTGGTATAGTTCCCGCCCAGTGTCAGGGCATAGCTATTTGTTGCAAGAGTGGATCCGTTGTTGATGGTAATGTTCACCCCCGGATTTAACACTTTAGCGCCAGCCAGGGTAACTGAACCAGCAGTATTTCCAATTATTATTCCACCAGTGGCTACGAAAGGAGTAATCCATTCAGGGCCAGAGTTTCGCGTATCGGTTGTTTTATATTGCAATGTAGCTGCCGTGTTGTAGATCGGTGCGGCGGAAATAGTAGCAGTTCCCTCAATCGACAAAACGCCTGAAACTTGCGGGGCATAAGGACTTGTGCCAATGGTTTTGACTCCTGAACCTGAAAGTGTCAGATTCCAATAATAATCGTTTAAGATGGTCTGGTTCCCTTCGGCGTAATATTCCACTGTACCTGATCCCTTTTGGAAATATCCCAAACTCGTCGATGAACTGCTGCCACCAATTCTAAGTTTACTTGTCCCCCCATCTAAACGGCCAGATGATGTTATTGTCCAATTCCCCGTAAATGTATGTGTTAAATTATTTCCAAGAAGAAGTTTCCCGGGATCAGCACCATTTATGATCAGTGAAGCACCATTTACATTACCCTGAAATGTAGCAATACCAGCAGTTTTTGTCATAATTACATTACCAGTAATCGTAAATCCGGCGATGATCTGGTTTGCTGTTCCGGCAATTGTAATATTAGAACTTCCGGGGGTAAATGTGCCGGTTTTAATAAAATTCCCATAAAGTGCTAAACCAAAATTCCCGGTCACTAAAGTAGAGCCAATTAAAATAGTAAGGTTTTGACATGCAGCATCTGCTGTCATAGTCACTGTTTTCGCACCTTCAATGATAACATTGTCAGTCGAAATTGGAACAGATGCTCCTCCCGACCCGCCGCTTGTGGCAGACCAGGTACTGATATCATTCCAGCTCCCTGAAGCAACTGAATATCGACTTGCAGCAAATGTCCTGGTGAATGATCCTATTGTCAAAAAAATAATCAATAACAGAAAAATAACCTTAAATGAAATGGAGGCATTTTTGCGACTCCTTTTCAATTGGTTCAATTCAGGATTCTTAGCGACATTACCTGAAGGATATCTGGTGATACCTTCTGTGTAGTAATTACTTTTCATGGGGTTGGATTTACAAGTGAATAATTTAATAGAATTGTAACTAAACAATATTGTGTCGCGCCGCTGCATTGAATTCACAAAAACTCAAACAGGTATGCTATACATAGTCATAATGGATTAACTGACAAATATAAATGCTAATTCTGCAATTGGCAAGTGATAATTTTAACCAAATCATAATGTCATAATAAAAAAAACAACAAGTATTAAAACGCAAATTTGGTCAATCAGACAGACTTTAATTAATAAATCTGTAAACAAGGTGAAAAATGACCTCAAATATAATGATATTCAAACAAACTACCCAAAGAAATTAATGCGTTGATTTCAGTCATTATAATCAAAATATATCTATTCCCCCTCCCAGACAATCATCCATTTGCAGTTATTTAAAAATGGTTAATGATTGAGTGCAACCAAGCAGTAAAACACAAACTTTTACCGATTTTGGATTAACACAAACGACATCAAAGGAAATGGTTAAAACTACGTAACCGAATCAATTAACGCCGTCACAAAAAATTTGAAAAACAAATGATCATCCGTGCATCAACCACATAAACGTTCCATAGTGTTCAAATCAGTAAATGAAGACTACAAGTAGTGGAGATTATGATTCAGGCTAATGAACAACGTCAACAAATTGAATAAACGAATAGTGTTCAGAAACCGGGTCTACATGATGTTGATTACGTTTTGAAGTTTTCCGTAACTACGGGATCGATAAATCTCCGGTGACAGTCATATAACTGGTTGGGCCACTTAATGTCAAATTATTGCAATGGAATCCTATGATGAGATCACCATCGAAAACTGGCCAGTATAAAGCAAAAGAAGGAATTATTACATCAATGCTTCCATCAGGGACAAGATAATTATCCCAATTCGATATGTCAGTCCAATCAGATGACGTTATACCAGTCCATAAACCTGCAGTACCAACACGAAGATAATTTGTTTTAACTTCGATATCTGATGAATAGTTATTCTGGACATTCAATGAAACAGAATATAGTCCCCCTCCACTAAATTTTACCTGAGGATTTTGTGATGTCGAACTTGTTCCTCCAACATACACCACATCGGAAGGGTCAAAACTCCAACTCCAGGAATTGGCTCCTCCTGTACTGAGATCAGTAAATTGAACCGTTTCATCCTTCAGTGGAAAAAGCTTGTCTGCACTAAAATCTGCTGCAACCAGAGGAGCAATGATACTCCCATTGGCAAAATAATCAGTGTGTGGCAGATCTATCAATACACTTCCGGACCCATCCGCATATTCACATGAGCCAATGTTGTCGATCCAATCGAGCAAACTCGTTGTTCCACTGGCCCCATTATAAATAAAATTGAGCGTGCAAAGTGTTGCACCATTGGCAAGGGATGTGGAACTGCCATACCATCCAATTGTAATAAGTTGCCTACCTCCTGTTCCATTCGAAACACCTACCTGAAAATTACCTCCAAAGGCAGGGTTTTTAACAAAAGTATTTTGATAGGTGATTATCAGGGGGTCAAATTCCAGCATCAAAGAAATGCCACTAATATTTGTAAAATTACTCACCGTAATTGCAACTGGTAAAGCACCCGGGCCAGATGGTGTAAGATTGGGGGCATAGGTTATTGGGGCACCCCGGTTGGAGATACCCCCATTTTTAAGGAAAACATATTTGGGGTCAATGTTTAAAAGAGTTAATGATGCACCTACCCTGCGCCAATAATTACATTCCGACCCAAAAGTATAAGTCCAGCTAAGTATCCCTGTGCCAGTGACATAAGAAAACGTAAGGTCAGCAAGTACTGATTCGTCCAAAAGGCTTACATTTGAAGCACTTGTCCAGGACAGAACAAGTTTCCCCTTTGTATTACCGACAGGTTTGGAATAGACAACTGTCATCCCAACCAAACCGGGATTGGGCATTGAAGCAACATAACGCACTTTGGTCGTGTCGAACGTCAGTGTAAGAATAAATTTTCCGATATCGGTAAATCCGGTAACCTTGACAGGTATAGAAACCGCAGGGGTTCCGGGAACAGCATTTACGACATTTTCTGCATAAGTAACAGGCCCATCTGCTGCAAATATCGTGGATGAAAACAATAATACAAAAAACCCAATTAACTTAAAAGCGATCGTTTTCATAAATACAGATTTAAGTGATCGCAGATAACTAAAAACAGGTGGTTGAGGCTGTCTCAAAACCAAATTTTTGAGACAGCCACTAAATTTCTAATTACCTGTTGATAACAATTTTTATTGTACTTATCAGTTCATCTGATTTTCCAGACAATTTAATTGTAGCAGTATAAACTCCTGCAGGCAGACTTCCAGCGTCAAAGGTTAATGAATGATCACCCTTTACTTGCGATTCATTTACAAGTAAGGTAACCGTTTCGCCTAATATATTCCGGATTTCAATACGTACAGTGCCATTAAATGGCAGAGAATAAGCGATCAATGTATGGCCAACAAATGGATTTGGATAATTACGGATTGAAATAGTATTACCGGCAATTTGTTCAGAAACTCCATTTGGTGATGCTTCAATTACGTCAACCTCCAGAATTCCATTGCCAATCACATTATACATTTCGTCAGCAAGTTCATTAAGAGGATCAGCAGCAAGAGCTAACCTGAATGAATTCCCTTTGATGAAACTGTTTGTTGTTTTCATTCTCAGGGTAATAAGATTTTCTAATGCTGCAAATGCCACTGGAATTTGTGAATTCCAACCAATACGTAATTCATTGCCATTTACAATCCAATCTAACTTTCCGCTATTTCCAATCATCCGGACATCCATAACATTTACAAGATCTGAAGGAAAATTAAAAATCAGTGATATGGCTCCGACGCCAGAGGCATTTACAATGCGAACGGGCAGATCGAATTCCTGACTAATCCCAACTTGCTGTGTAAGTCCATAATTAAGAATCAGGTTAGAATTGCCTGATTTCAATCCAGGAGTAAAACTACGGTTAAAGTCACCTGTGCACAATCCATACATGTTAGCTGTTTTATTGCCACCGCCAACATTTACGATTGGATAAGATTCGGAAGGAGAAGTATTGGAACTGATTGTTTTTCCGGTTTCCCAGAAAGTCCAGGATGGACGGTCGAACTCTGTGCCATAAACAAAGTTTTTCTGTATACGCAACGCATCCGTTGAATTGATATAAAAAACATCTCCTGTAACATCACCTGCATAAAATCTTACCTTTTCGATTGTGTAAGGATGCGGGCCCCAGTAATTGACCTGGGCTGCATCAGTTGCGTTAACACTACCGTCAGTAGTTTTGGTTGAAGACATCCTCACCTCATAATCACCACTGACAAGGTCGCTGAATGAATAGGTTCCGGCTGTTACGGTATAATCTGAACCAATCTGATTATTATTCTGGTAGAGCTTAACAGTGATTCCATTGGTCAGTGCTGTGTTCGCAAGGTTATAATAATGGAAATTACCGCTCATGGTGATACCTCCCCATGGTCTGTAAATAACATAGTCAATTCCACCTGAAACAGAGGTAAGGATTGCACCACCAACACCGCCGGGATTGGTTGATACTGTAGGTCCGGTGTGGCTTCCCCAATCATTGCCAATGGCATACCATTTATTCGCCAGAATAAGGGATAAATCATTTTTTATTGCTGAACCTGAGCCATTTACCCGGAATTTATTGAACCCGTGATCTGCCAGGGTGCCGGCATCCACCGTTCCAGCGGATACTCTCAAACCAACCTGATCATAACCAGTTGATTCATTGATGGTACACTTTCTAAGGTTCAGTGTACCACCTGTAACTAAAATGGTAGGGTTAGGGGTAGTATTGGTAAATTCAATGTCGCTTATAATTAAATTTCCTGATACCAAGGTAGATGCACCGGTGATGACCGATCCGCCCGGGGTACCCTTCCCAACAATGGTAACAGTCTTTGGATTAACTGGAGCAATATCCATTGTTTTTGCATCAGCAATTCCGTCAATATAAAGTGTCTCACCAGTCAAAGCCTCTGCTAAAGCCGTTGCAAGCATGGTGCCGTCATATCGCATCCCCCTTGATAAATTCATGATCACAAAAGGGGTACCCCCAGGTGAGCATTTTCCAGTCATGGCCTCATCACACCACCAGGGAATGAAGGAATCATAGTCGGTTGCCCAGGTAGTTAACGAACCTGTAGGATTTAACGTAGCATGACGTGGCCCAATGGAATTTGTGAGATGATCTCCCCACCAATTGTCGGTAACGTTGACAGTAGCACCCATGGTTGATGCATCGATCCCAATGGGGTTGTTTACGAGATAGTTATTATGTGCAATGACGGTGATTGGGTTGGCAGGGGTTACGATTTTATCCAAATCAATACCTTTTGCAAAGCCTGTAATCCGGTTGCGATTCTGGATGAGCACGTAGGCTCCGTATTTATTGGAGGCACCAAACAGGTATTGGTTTGCGATATAGATACCTGTTCCATCTCCAGCTTCGGTATGGGTGCTCCCGATTGAGGTCAGAACGTTCTCCTCTAAGGTCATCGGATTTGCAGCTGTTCCTGACCCAAATACCAAAATACCTAAGCCATAACCTGTTACTGTAACAGTGTTGGTACTGACCATGAAACCATTGGTATAAGACCAACCCAGGATCATGCCAACAGCCTGAGCTCCTCCGGATCCGCCATGCGATGCTCCGGAACTAAGCGAAATGACATTGTTCGAAATAACGGAGGTGGAACTTGCGCGGCGCGTATAAATTCCGACGGTTCCAATATTACCGGTATATCCAATGTCGTCAATTACATTATTTTTTATTTCCACGGTTTTATAGGAAGGATCTACCGGATCGAATTGAATCGCTCTTGGCTGACCATTCGGATAACCAAAGCACCCAGCAAAGTTTCCGATTTCGGAGAGGATATTGCCGTTGATTTTATACAGGCCGGCCGGGGTGGAAATATCAGGGTTCTGAACAATGCCCTGAAAGCAGTGTTTGACTGTATTGTTGAAAACCTGACTATGTCCTGCAAGGTACATCCCCTGATTGTAAGCGACGCTGTCAACCATTGAGTTTTCAATAATGGTTCCGGAGACATCTCTCGGAAAAACAGAAATACCGCGACGCCATACATTTTTAATATAAACATTGTCAACGTGAAGGTTGTTCCAGGTACCTCCACCAGCCTGAGTAGGATCAAGTGTAACAATGGCTGCACGGTAATTGTTCAACGGAGATGTCAAAGCCGCATTTCCGTTGCCGTTAATGGTCAGTTTCCTGATGGTGACATTCTGGGCCTTAATAATGAACCCGTTTTGTGCACTGGTGAATGCATTGTCCAGGTGATTGTCATAATTTGCAGGTGCAACAATGACATTGTCCCTGGAAGCACCGACACCTTGAATGGTGAGATTGTCTTTATCTACCAGGATATTTGATTCCAGATATGTTCCGGGATACACATTAATTATATCAGATGGTGAAGCGGCACTTATCGCAGCCTGAATTGTTGCATAGTTATAAGTTGGGGCACCGCCAGGGCCAACAGTAATAGTTGCAGCCCATGTACCAGTCATTACAAAAAAAAGCAGGACCAGAAAAAGTAATTGTTTTTTCATAATAAGTTAATTTTTAAATTAATGTGTAATAATCAAATGTTAAATGGACCGTTCTGAAACGGTTTTATGCCATTTTTGATTGCAACAAAGATATAGCAAGCTTTTTGATAAACCAAATATTATTATCAAATTTTATGATTATTTGAATAGCTATTGGTTTAAAAAGGTGTAGTTATGCGATTTGACTTATCCCATCGGACTTTGTTGTATTGGCATTAATAATAAAAAATATTTTCGTATATCATTGCGATTCTTTTATTTATAAAATTTCGTACAGGAAACAATTGCATTGATTTTTTTTCAGAAGAACTATTTTGTCCTGTTATATTTGTTTCGTTCATTTAATGTCACCATATCATTAGCACAAATGAAAACAACGAAGTTTTAAAACAACAAACGCACACGATCAAACTGGATTGATCGTCAAGTATTTTCAAAATAGCAGATGAACAGATAAAAAAACCGGAAGGGAGATCATTCACTGACCTCACCTTCCGGATTGATTTTACCAGGTCATCAGGTAATAACCCGGGTGGTTGATTACCGTGTAAAGATCATTTTGTTAACCTTTACATAAGTATCCGTTGAACTGTCGAAGATGATTTTGTAGAGGTATACCCCAGGCATCATGTTTAATCCTGCAGGATCAACCGTAAGCGTATAGGAGCCTGCATTTTCATGCTGGTCGACCAGTGTACGGATTGGTTGCCCGTACAGATCGGTCAGCACCAGGGTTGTATGGCCAGATTCCGGCAACGTATAAATGATGTTCGTGGTACCCAGGAACGGGTTCGGATAATTGTACATCGATATTTCCTGAGAACCAACGGGGGTAACCACATTCGGCATCTTCAGGTCGAAAATATCGTACGGCGTTGCCAGCATGTCAGAAAACTCACTGCCCGATTTGATATTGAATATTCGTGAAGGTTCTGTAATCTCCTTCCTGGCCCTCAGGTTCAGGCTCAGTAACAGATCATTGTCATTCACCTTCATCGGTTTCGTATCCGACCATGCAATAGATAATTTTCCATTGCCGAACGAATATTTCAGACCCTCTGCTTGGCTGGTGATATCGATTACTTCAAAGCGGTCCTGATCATAATCCAGGAAGAGAGTCATGGCACCAAGTTCAGCTTCTCTGCTGCTGTGGATGTTGTAAATAAACGGTTCGCCCATAGGAACTGTCATTACACCATTTTCAATAATTGACAGGAAGGTGGTTTCTTTGTATCCCATGGGGATAAAGGAACCATTCACGTCACCAACACAAAGTGCGGTAAGGTTAAGTGAAGTATTCGGGGATACAAAGGTTGTATCCTTGATTTTCCAGTCGCCCGCCGGGTATGAGTTGATGGATCCGATGGTCCGTAACTTGATGTAGAGTGCATCCAGTCCGCTGATAGTGGAGGTGGCGTTTACATCTGCAATGATCTGATGGAAATTGTTCAGCGGGTAGGTTCCGATAATATACATCTGAACGAGCAAAGCATCAGTTGCGTTGTTGCCACCCCATGTACCGTTAAAACTGCCACTGATACTATAGGTTCCTGTGGGAACATTTGAGAAGGCATAATATCCGGGCTCGCCATTGTCAGGATTGTTGATGGTCACCGTGGTTCCTACAATCCCATTGGAGGAATTGCGCAACTGTACAGTTACCCCGTTCAACCTGGTCAGATATGGGTTGTCGTACGACATATAACCTGCAATGTTGACATTCACCCCTGGCAGAACTGATATCGGAAGGGTATAATACCCGGTGCAACCATTGAAAGTTTCTGAAACAGAAACCGACCCGCAGCCACAGGAAGGATAGGCCCCCCATGTTACTGTGATACAATGTGTACCCTGCCCGGAGCTCACGCTACCGCCAATAACAGTCCATGAATAAAGATGGCCTGCATAGTCGGGCGTACAATATTGTGTATTTGCCTGACCAGATGTCACCTGAACCGGTCCGGAAATGATTGGCGCCGGTAAAGGATTGATCACAACCGGTATAAAAGTAGTAAGCACACAAGGTTTGGAATCCGTCACGGTCAGCCATACCTTGCCGTTGTTGCAGCAGGACCAGCTCACCGTAATGGAACTTGTATTCTGGCCGGAAATGATGGTCCCTCCTTCAACAACCCA
Organism: uncultured Bacteroidales bacterium; assembly: GCA_903875045.1. Classification (GTDB taxonomy): domain Bacteria; phylum Bacteroidota; class Bacteroidia; order Bacteroidales; family FEN-979; genus CAIVAT01. The sequence continues at coordinate 1,060 of CAIQUS010000169.1, read as the reverse complement.
CTGGTAAGTTATCGGCGCCAGATAGCTGCCGCCCACTGTTGCCGTATAAACCGAATTGGAGTACGGTGTGCTCTGGCTGCAACATGCCGAGGCAGGTCCTTCTATTCCGATGGACCATGTCGGTGCCTCGATAACCGCCCAGCTTCCATATGCTGTGCAGGAATGTGTATCTGTGACAGTTACGCTATAAGTTCCTGCCGTTAAACCAGTGATTTCCTCTGATATTGCACTGTTGTTCCACAAGTATGTGTATGCCGAAGTTCCTCCTGCAGCCGTCATGGTGATCACACCATCATTGCCGCCAGTGCAACTGACATTTTGAACAACTGTTCCTGAAACTGTCAGTAACTGAGGCTGTGTAACAGTGATTTCACTGGTGTTCGTACATAAGAAGTTATCTGATATTGTCACAGTATACGTTCCGCTTGATAAACCGGTTACAGTTTGCGAATTTGCTCCTGTATTCCACAGATAATTATAAGGTGTTGTCCCTCCGCCTGATGTTAAACTAACCACCCCGTTACTGAGTCCATAACAACTTACATGTGATATGACAAACGCTGTTACAACCGGCTTGTGTTTAATGGTAAGAACCATGAAATCACTGGCATTCGGGCAGGGTGAACAAGCTGTAAGGTTCATTGTTAAAGTCACTGTGCCTGCAAGAATATCTGCAGGACCAGGGGTATACACAGGATTGACAGCCCCGACATTATCGAATGTCCCTGTTCCTGAAGTTGACCAGAGCAATCCGGTATAATGGGTTGCAGTTGCATCACTGAGATGGTAAGTTGACCCTTCACAGATGGCAGCATCAGACCCTGCAAAAGCAACCGGTTGACGGCTGATGCAAAGTTTCATCGTATCCGTTACCTCTTCACAGGGGGCAACAGCTCCAAGGTGCATCACCAGGTACACGCATCCTGCTGCAATATCGGCAGCACTGGGGGTGTATACCGGATTAACCGCGTGTATATCGGAGAATGTTCCGGTAGCATGTACCGGCGGAACAATTGAAACAAAAGCTTCCCAGGTTATACTCGTATAGTTGGAAGCTGAT
>CAIQUS010000168.1 GCA_903875045.1 uncultured Bacteroidales bacterium | reverse complement strand
TCGAGATTGTACAGGTATTCTCCATCTTTGAGGAATGGAGTTATTTTTGCCGATTTGACTACAATCTGGAATAGTTCTTTACCGATCTGTTCATATGCCTCCAGGGATAACAGAAGCTCCCTGAGGCAATTCTTTTCCTCAAGGGAAATCCACCCGGAATTTGCTTTGCAGATTTCCGTCTCCTTGGCACTGAACTGTTTGGACGGTGCATTGAAGAAGGAGTATTTTTCCTCCCTGACAAGGGAACCGAACAAGCGTTCATATTCCAGGTTGAGTTCGGACTTTCCTAAAAACCTGAAAGTATCATAGGCCGAAAAAGAGTTGCGATAAAAAAAGACTTTTTCATTCTCAAAAACCCGGCTATCGTTATAGAATACTCGGCGTTCAGAAAGATAGTCGTCATTGCTGTCCATCAAAAACACTTCCCATGACCGGACAACTTTGCCGGGCTGGGCATTTACCAGGTCAAGATGATCGAACCCGACCTTGAACTCCAGCACTGTAAAGGCAGGAAAGACTACCTGAGGGGTTGCATTGATCACCTTGTGGGAACCATCGGTGAAATTGACGATTACGACAAGTCGATACTGAATTGCTGTAGGGTTATCCTGGAAAAGGAAAAACAACTTTTCCATCACTCCACTGCGGGAATACTTTGCCAATGAGAGCCAGGAAAGAAATTTCTGTTTGTTTTCAGCAATAGAGAAGTATTCCAGGTACTTTTCATTCAGGGAGGTCAGCAATTCATGATTAAGGCCGCCGGCCAGGGCATATTTCCAGCCGTCCGACTGCAGGCCTTTGACATTGCCGGCAATGCTTTCTGCAAACGAAACCCGGTATTTGAGAAGGTAATCCCATCCGTGAGATTTGAAATTACCTGACAGTTCAGGGAATTCAAAACGTTGCATTTCCCAAGCGGTAAACTTTGACTGGATATAATCCGATATATCAAACCTTGCACAGCCGATGAAATAGGCAGGTTTGATGTCCTCCCCTATCGGATTATTAGCAGAATCGCGCACCAGGCACAGGATACCAAAGAAATCCTGGTACTCATCATCGGTTCCGGGAGTATTAGCCCCCTGCCCTACCCCGATAACGTTCACATTTGAGAAAACTATAGAGCCATCAGTTCCGGATTGTTTCGCCTGAAGGTGGATCTTTCGGCTACTCGTTCCCGGACCATCAAGGGTTACGTTGAAATATTTTTGGATGTCGTAATTCTCAAGGAAACACTGATAAATACTGTTTGCAAAGTCATTGAAAGTCTGACCGAAAGAACCCACTTCAAATAACAGGCCGTCAAAGTCGGTAAGCCCGGCAGTTTTAAATTCCAAGGTTTTACCCGCAAATTGAAGTTTGAAGGAATGGCCAATTGAAGTATCAACTGCTGATACCACCAGTTCAAAGGATGCACGGCTGCCAAGAGAGATAAGGTAACTATCCGAGCAAGCTTCGTAAATGACGGGATTCCCGGCAAATGAAATGAAGTTGGGCGACTCCGTGATATCGATCATGGTGCAATAGTACCATGAGATCTCGCGGGAATAAAGGACAGTATCAGGGTGCCGAGAAGCACTTGAGCTGAGCGGATTTGATCGAGGATTTGTTCAGGGTAACCGTAATTTCACTGATCAGATAATTGATCCCATTTATGCGGTAACGCTTTGTGAAATCAATTGATTTCAACTCGATGAAATCCATTTGTTTTTCGATCTTGACGCTCTTTCTGGTCTCCATGATCCAGTTTACCCAGTCTTTCCAGTAGAGATTGAACAAACCATTGCTTCCTGTGTACCGAAGAGAGAAATTGCTATTGTTGGCAAAGCCTCTGAGCCGAACCGGGGTTCCCCAGCCTCCGGCCATCCCGACCCAAAACAAACGGGGGCTGATTTTCTGATTGTCAGCTCCCAGATTCCCGCAATTGACCACAATATACTTATCCGAAAGGGAAGAGAATATCGTT
>CAIQUS010000167.1 GCA_903875045.1 uncultured Bacteroidales bacterium | reverse complement strand
TTACTTCATCGAAATTGTGCTGCAGTATATTTCCGGACAAATCACCATTGAAAAGTTTAAAACCCATCTGGTCAGAAACCTGCTGGATATCCGCTTAGATTGGAGGTATTTTTTTGCATCGAAAGAGGAACAGGAGCAGGCAAACGGAGAGTTGTTCCGGATCGGTGAAGTATTGGATTCGTTTTTCGAGGAAATTGACCAGAACGGGAAAAAGGTGAAAACCTTCAAGCTCAGTTTTACCCGCAATTTTATCCCGAAAGTATGCGGAAAATTCTTTGGGCCCCACGATGCTTTGCAGGATATCACTTTTGCCGAATACCGCATTGCACATGGGTTTTTCTCGGCCTACCTTGCATCTCACAGCGAAAACGATTTGAACCATCTGATCGCGGTTCTTTACCGGCCGGCAAAACGATATCTGTGGTTGAAAAAACTATTCCAGTCATTTGATGGCCAAATCCGGGAGCCATTTACTGCAAAATCAAATCCGTTATTTCTTGAAGCAAGGGTAAAGGCCGTTGCGAAACTGCCGCTGGCTATTCGCTACGGGATATTTTTGTTCTTCTCCGGATGTGAGGAATTTCTGGCCAAAGGAACCGTCAATGTTGACGGGAAAGCAATTGATCTTTCCATCATCTATGAAAAATCGGATGATGATAATTCAGACTCCCCCGATATCGGGCTGGTAGGTATCCTGTACAGCCTGGCAGAATCAAAAGTGTTCGGCAGCATCGAGGAAACCGATGGCCAGAACCTGTACGACATCATGATCCGCCTGTACCAGGTGGTGAAACAATCAAAAGCAATGGAAGCAAAATACAAAAGCAATGATACCAATTAGCACATACAAAGCATTCTGGGAATACATGGCCACGGTTGTGCCCGGGATCAATAAGGTTTTCATCGTGCATGAAGAATCTGACCTGGCATCCAACATCCGCGACATCGATGCAGGAAGCGTGATCCTGTTTGCCGTGGTACCATCCACGGATATTGAAGCAACCAGTCTGGATGATTACGAGGAGATAGAATCGTGCTTCATGTTTGTGGTGAAAAAGAGCGACCGGAGCGGTTTGACCCATGACGAATATATTGCCGAGCTGGGCACTACCCAGGTGATTATAACCGCCGTGAAAAAGAAAATGATTGAACTGGCCGCAGATACTGACCACTGCCTTGATGAGGCAACCTATTCGCACCTCATGCACCGGCTGTTCATTAACGGAATGCATACCGATCCGGAGTACAACCTTTTGGGCTGCAACGGATGGGGGTTATCATTTAAACTGAAAACAAAAGGTATTTAAACTTTGAAAAATGGCTGAAACTAATCTGGCGCTCAAAATTTCGACAATCAGTAAACAGATGAACAATGTTACCGATGAATTGCTGTCGATGAAATCATCGCTCAACAACATCGAAGCCAACATTGCCGAAATAAAGGTAAAGAACGGTGGCGGAATTGAGGTAACCATGAAAACCAATGAGCTGCTGAAAAACCTGTATGAGCAAACCAAAGAAGGAGGCATCATCGATGCAAAATTCAAGCAATGTAAAGATGCTCATTCAACGCAGAAGAGACTGGGAGTTTTTGAAAAGAAGTCGGCTGTTTGGTTTAATGTCGGATATCGTGTTATTATCAGCGTAACGGTGTTTTATATGCTGATGAAAATGATCCATTATGAACAAATAGTTTCAACCGTTGGCAACGTCGTAAAATGAAAAAGGTACTGATCATGGAAGACATCCCGGAACATGCATTTCTGGTGCAACACGCACTGGTCAGCCTTGGATTTCTGACCGTAGTATGTCACAATACATTCCGTGCCATTGAAATGGTCAGGATGAATGAATATGATGCTATTGTAACGGATTTGAGAATGCCAGAAATGGGCGGTATTGAGTTCATAAAATATGTGAGGGTGATCAATAAGAATATTCCTATCGTGGTCCTTACCGCCTACGCCGATAAGGATGCAAAGAATGAAACATTTATAGCCGGTGCAAACTATTTCATCGCCAAACCTTTCAAACAAGCTGATATCAAACGGATTTTTGAACAATTCAAATAGTACAATGGAAAAAATTACAAGAGTATCGCCCGATTGCCTGAAACTGATTGAGTACTTTGAATGTGGCGGAGATTTCCGTCAATTTCTCAAGGCTTACAAATGCCCTGCCGGCAAATGGACCATCGGCATGGGAACCACCAGGTATCCCTCCGGCGAACGTGTGATGCCCGGTGATGTCATTACCGAACAACAGGTTTTTGAACTGCTCACCTACGATCTGGCTGCAGCAGAAAG
>CAIQUS010000166.1 GCA_903875045.1 uncultured Bacteroidales bacterium | reverse complement strand
TTGACAGCAGGGAAGTGGAATTGTAAGCATGCCGAGTGTTCGTGAGCAGGCCTCGTAAAAAGTCAGTTTACACAGCCATTAACTGGCGACAATTATTCTTACAGACTTGCTGCTTAATTTTAGAAATTAAGCGCGTCTTGTCTCCCGGGAAACCCTTCTCAACGGTGTTCCGGATAAGGCATCGCAAAGGTTGAGATAGCCGGGTTATTGTTCCGATGACCCGGTGAAATAACAGGAACTAAGGACCAGGTAGGTTTGCCACTGACCAGCGTGATCCCGACAACAAATCAGAGGCTAAGCATGTAGAAAGCATTTTTGCTACTTGTTTGGACGAGGGTTCGAATCCCTCCAGCTCCACCGGGATTGTAATTCCTGCATGTTCATTAAATTTGAATGTTTATATGTTGTTTGGTAAAAAGATAATTGTCGTTCTGCCAGCTTACAATGCTGAAAAAACCATAGCACAAACAATTGCAGAGATTCCACTCGATTTGGTGGATGAGTATGTTGTTGTTGATGATGCAAGCACCGATAATACAATTCAGGTGGCCAGCTCTCTCAACGTTAAAAACCTGATCAAGCATGATAAAAACAGAGGCTATGGAGGGAACCAAAAGACCTGCTACGATACTGCACTTGAATTAGATGGTGATATTGTAATCATGCTGCATCCCGACTACCAGTACACCCCAAAACTTATCCCCTCCATGGTATATATGATTGCCACGGGACTCTATCCGGTTGTTATTGCCTCCCGAATCCTGGGGAAAGGGGCGTTAAAAGGAGGAATGCCCAAGTATAAGTATATCTCAAACCGCTTTCTCACCTGGGCACAAAACCTGATGATAAACCAGAAACTATCTGAATATCATTCAGGATATCGGGCATTTTCTCGAGAAGTTCTTGAAAAAGTAAATTATCATGCCAACTCCGATGATTTTGTATTCGACAATCAGATGTTAGCCCAGATTTTCATGGCAGGATTTGAAATTGCAGAAATAACTTGTCCGACTAAATATTTTAAAGAGGCTTCCTCCATCAATTTGCAACGTAGTATTAAATACGGCCTGGGCGTCCTAAAAACATCAATGGGATTTTTTCTTCACAAACACAAATTGATTTCTATTCCAATCTACAAGTCAGAATAGCCTGTCTATGATGAACAGAAAACAAAATATGCGGCCAATCAGGAGTGATTGCTGATTTTTATACTTTTTTAATCCATTAACATGCAAGGTATGGAATATCAAAAAAAAAGTAAAAAAAAAGTAGTCCCTTCAGTCTCTAAAAACGATGAGAAGAAACTGATTGTTAGTCGCCCCACCATTTTGTTTCAACTTCTGGACAATATCAATATTTCCGGATCGGTATTTATTATTTTACTGAGTCTTTCTCTCTATGCCAATACAATATGGAACGATTACGCCTTAGACGATAAAGCTGTGATTCAGGCAAACCGTTTCACCCAGCAAGGAATCGCGGGAATTCCAACATTACTCCGCACTTTTTACTGGGAAGGATTTTGGAACGACAATGCCGGATTGTATCGGCCGTTGTCGATGATAACTTTTGCAATAGAATGGCAAATTTCCCCTGATAACCCTCACTTAAATCATGCAACCAATGTTGTTTTGTATGCAATTTCCGGTCTTTTATTGTTTGTAGTGTTGTCCTTGTTGTTATCAAAATACCACAAATTGCTTCCATTTTTAATAACAGCCCTTTACATTGCACATCCTATTCATACTGAAGTTGTTGCTAATATTAAAAGTCGTGATGAAATTCTTTGTTTTCTCTTATTTCTGTCAACGGTTTATTTTCTGATCCGGTATATCAACACGCAATCATTGCGTCCTTTTATATTTTCTGTCGTTAGTTATTTTCTATGTCTGTTATCAAAGGAAAGTGCTGCAACATTTTTATTCATATTTCCTGCCATTTTATTCTATTTTACTGAAATCCCATTAAAACAATACCTTAAAGTTCTTTATCCTCACATACTTGTATTGATCGGATACTTCTTTCTCCGTTTTATAATCCTCGATTCGATTACCACCCTGAAATCATACACCTACCTGGATAACTCTCTGATGGCTGCACCAACCATCGGTGTCCGCCTGGCTACCGCAATTTACATCCTGGGCAAATACATTTGGCTTTTAATATTCCCATACCCATTATCCTATGACTACTCCTTTCTTGAAATTCCTTTCCGCAAATGGACCGATTATCAAACATTTTTACCCCTCATTCTATATTTAGGTGCCGGGGTTTATACAATACAAAGGATTTTTACCGGAAAAAAGGATTTGATTTCTTTTGGGATTTTGTTTTTTTTGATTACACTCTCAATTGTTTCAAACATTTTTTTTCTTATTGGGGCTACGATGGCAGAAAGGTTTTTATATATCCCTTCGCTAGGCTTTTGTATGATTGTTGCTGTTCTTATGCTAAACCTTTTCAGAATACCCGTTTTAGTCCAGCCAGGCAAAAAAGAACAATTATCAACCTTACCAGGAAAAATGTTGATAGGATTGCTATTAATTATTCTGACCGTTTTTTCCTATCTGGTGATTAACCGAAACAAAGATTGGGAAACCACGCAAACCTTATTTGAAAAAGATGTTGTGGCAGCGCCGGGCAGTTCCCGGACACACTATAATTTTGGTACAGTTGCCTTGGGTAGATACGATCGGAATAATGAGGATACTGCAACAAACAACAAAACGCTGGCAATAGCCCTGTGGGAATTAAGTAAATCAGCATCTATTGATCCTTCCCATCCTTTAACTTTGATGAATCTTGCAAACGCTTATTATATGCATGGTGATTATAACCTGGCTATTGAGAATGCAAAGGAATGTTTAAAATTTAATCCGGATGAAACCAAAGCCTACAGTGTTTTGGGCAATGCATACTACCGGGTGAAAGATTACCCCAGGGCAATAGAGAATTTGCAAAAATCAATTCAGCTAAAGTATTATACAGCTGAAACATATAACTTTCTGGGAGGTGCGTATGTTGGTATTTCAGATCTGAATAATGCAATTTCAGCTTACCAGAAAGCAATAGCGTTAGACAAAACCAATGTTGAATTGATTACAAACCTTGCAAGTGTATATGGAATGTCGAAAGATTACCAGCATGCCATTCAGTACTTTAAAAGAGCAATTGTTCTGAAACCGGGGAATGCACAATTATATTATATCACCAGTACGACCTTCCTTAACTTAGGAAAAAAGGACAGCGCTGCCTATTATTTTAATTTGGGAACGAAAATTCAAACCCGGCAATAATCAGAAAACAAAATCATTAAAAGCAATTATGAAAAACAAAGCGATTAATACCTTTTCATTTCATCAATATCTTCCACATATCATCTTAATTGTCTTTGCCTTTGCCATATACTGTAATACACTGTTCTACGATTATACACTCGACGATCTGATCGTAATAAAAGAGAATTCATTTACAAAAAAGGGTGTAGATGGCTTGAGTGGAATTTTTAAATACGATTCCTTTACCGGTTTCTTTGGAACCCAGAAAACTTTGGTAGCAGGTGGCAGGTACAGACCATTATCTATTGCCACATTTGCACTCGAATATGCATTTTTCGACGGGTTAAATCCCTTTTTCAGTCGGCTGGTAAACATCTTTCTTTATGGATTAACCGGAGTGGTTATCATGATCATTTTTCGTCGGTTTCGGATAAATAAACCCGGCAACAAGTGGTATTTAACGATCCCATTCATTACCGCCCTGCTATTTATTGCACATCCTGTGCATACAGAGGTTGTTGCCAACATCAAAGGTCGCGATGAAATTTTCTCCTTGTTGTTTTCACTCATTTCGTTATGGTCCACTTTGCTCTATCTTGACAAAAAGAAGTATTCTTATATTTTCCTTTCCGGGGTTAGTTTCTTTCTAGCCTTACTTTCAAAAGAAAATGCCATCATGTTTGTTTTCATTATTCCGGTTACCATTTATTTTTTCACAAAACACACCCTAAAAAGAACTCTTTATTCATCGGCAATTCTGGTTGCCACAGCGGTCATTTTTATTTTTATCCGATTTCTGGTACTCGGTTATCTCAACTCCCCTCAACTACCAAAGGAGCTCCTTAACAACCCCTTTTTATTTGCAACTGTAGGCCAGAAGTTCGGAACAATCTTATTTACATTGGGATTGTATCTCAAATTATTATTTTTTCCTCATCCGCTAACTCATGATTATTATCCATACCATATTCCATTGATTGATTTTACGGATGCACGATCTATTATTCCATTGATCATCTATTCAGGGCTGCTAATTTACACCATAGTTAATTTTAGAAAAAAAGACCCTATCTCCTACGGAATTCTCTTTTTTATGAGTACTTTATTCCTTGTTTCCAACTTGCTTTTTTCTGTTGGAACATTCATGAATGAGCGGTTTATTTATATGCCATCCCTCGGCTTCGCTTTCATTCTCGCATATATCCTGCTAACCCATTTACCAAAGCTGGTCAAAACAGAAAAAACAGCATCCGCCATAATTCAAATTGTGTTGCTCCTGATTATCATACCATTTACCATAAAAACCATCACCAGAAACACTGTCTGGAAAAATGATTTTATTTTGTTTTCAACTGATGTAAATGTTTCAATAAACAGTTTAAAGTGTAACACCTCTGCTGGTGGAAAGTTTTTAGAACAAGCACAAATTGATCAATCCGCTGAAGAGAAAGAGAAACACTTTCGGATGGCTTTAAAATATCTTGAAAAAGCAAACAGTATTTATCCATATAGCAACAATAGCAGGGTTCTGCTTGGCAACACCCTTGCTTTTTATCAAAAAGACTATAAGGGTGCTATTGACCAATATATGAAGGTGCTTTCCTTTGATGCAAATGATAAAATCGCCTACGGTAATTTGTTTAAAGTCCTGGCAATGGTAGATGATGCAAAGGAGACAACTTTCAAATTAAATATCTTTCTGAATTTGAATAAATTGAGGCCTGACAATCTTGAAACAAACTCCCTATTGGGAAAGCTGTATGGCCAACACAGGGGCAATCTTGATTCCGCTGCATATTTCCTGATAAATGCAACACGGTTAGCCCCTGAAAATCCTGCTGCTTACAAAGACCTGGGCATTGTATATGGGTTGCAAAAAAATTACACCAATTCGCTTCAGGCATTTCAAACAGCCTTAAAACTGGACCCAAATGATCAGCAAACCAGGCAGAATATAGCTGTTACGTATAGTCTGATCGAACAAAACCGCCGAAAAACAAACTGACAACAGAAATCTCATGGTTGACATCAGAAAATGAAAACATAGAAAAATCATTACATAAAATGGCAAAGAAAAGGAATATCCAAAACAAACAGGAACAATTCTGGAATTACAAGCTTATTCTGGTATTGGCGATAACAGGCATTGCCTATTATCCTTCATTAAACAATGGTTTTCTGAATTGGGATGATATTATTTATGTAATGAATAATGATATGATTAAAACATTATCTGTTGAAAATGTTACAAAAATGTTTTCCACCTTCTATATGGGGAACTACCATCCCTTTATCATTTTTAGTTTCGCATTTGACTATTCGTTGTTTCAACTCAACCCGACTGGATATCATGTTCACAATTTGGTTATTCACCTGATTAATTCTTTTCTTGTTTATGCCTTTTGCTATTTTCTGTTCAGTAAAAAAACCAATATCGCACTAATCGTTTCAGTGCTTTTTGCTCTTCATCCCATGCATGTTGAATCAGTTGCATGGATTTCAGAAAGAAAAGACCTCCTGTATACAATGTATTTTATGATGTCATTAATCTCATATCTATTTTATATTGAGAAAAAGGAGATTAAATATTTTGTCTTATCTGTCTGTCTGTTTGTTTTTTCCTTGCTATCTAAAGCTCAGGCTGTTACCCTTCCAGTGGTACTGGTATTGATTGATTTTTTCTTGTCACGGAAAATCACCAGGAAGACAATTCTGGAAAAAATTCCATTTTTTACCTTATCCCTGATTTTTGGCATTGTAGCAATTTATGCCCAAAAAGCCGACAATTCAATTAATCCGAACGGCATTTCTGTTTTTAATAGTCTTTTCTATGCACAATACAGCATTTGGGTTTATTTATACAAATTAGTCTTACCCATCAATCAAACCTGTCTTTATGAATATCCAATTAATCAGGTTGGGAAACCACCATTATACATCTATTTCTCTCCTTTCATCATCCCGCTGATAGGCTATCTGATCTTTAAAGCATGGAAAAAATGGAATACCGGGACTTTTAGCGTACTGTTTTTTCTGGCAACAATTTTTCCGGTTCTCCAATTCCTCCCTGTTGGTCAGGCAATCGTTGCAGAGCGTTATACATACATCCCCTATATCGGACTGTTTATCCTGGCAGGTTCGCTTTTTTTGATGCTCCGCGATAAGGCAGGCAAGTCATCAACAAAATTGTTATATTCCTATGCAGGACTTGTGATTATTGCCTTACTGTCTTTGACTACTTACCATCGGACAAAGGTTTGGTATGACAGTGTCAGTTTGTGGACGGATGTTATTGAAAAAAACCCCAAATCGGTCACCGCTTATGTGAACAGGGGTTACATGTATAACCAATATAAAGAATATGATAAGGCAATTCGCGACTGCAACGAAGGTCTCAGTATCGACTCAAATTATTTTAAATTTTATGTAAACAGGGCTGTTTCGTACAGAAATACGGGACGCTATGACATGGCTTTTGCCGACTTTTCAAAAGCACTGTTAAAGAATCCAAAAGATTATAACACCTATCTTGACAGAGGAATTTTGTACACAGATCAGTTTATGAAATATGATCTGGGGATTGCCGACTTCAAAGTATATCTTAAATACAGACCCGACAATGTTGATGGTTATTATAATATGGCTGTGGCTCATTTCAAAAAACAAAGTTTTGATACAGCCATAGATTATTGCAATCAAGCGATTCAAATATCATCAGAAATAGCTGGCCCATATTATATCAAAGCACTTATAAGCGATGCCAGGGGAGATTTCAACAATGCCTTTTTATTCGGTTCCAAAGCAAAACAATTGGGATATGCATTTGAGGATACACAATTAAAAATCTGGCAGCAAAAAGCTGGCATTCCCGATGTTTCCATTGGGCATTAAGGTTTGACAGTGCGTTCATTAATCAATCTCTTTACCCGCTCCTTTTCACCAAGATTGGTCAGCGTAATAATCAGGTTATTTACGATTCCTTCATCAGCTGGATTAATTTTATAGCCCTTTTCAAGATAAACTGCTGACTTTCTAAAATCACCCATCATGGCATACACAACGCCAAGCGCACTGAGGCATTCAAGATTGGAACTGTCAAACAGGAATGCCCTGTTAAGATTGGTTAATGCCGAATCAAGATTATTCATCTGCCGTCCAAAAATAAATGCTTTTTTATAATATGGATCATACCTTTCACCAGCAATTTTAATCAACTGATCATAATATTGGATTTTTAATTCCGGAGACAATAGCTTATCGACGGCGATCAGGTAATTTCCGTATGCTTTTGAATAATTTATATTCATTTTCAATGTTTCAGCATACATTCTAAGGGCTTTTTCATATTCAGAATTATTAAAATATGCGTTCCCCAGCAAAAATGTTTCGGTAGTTGATTTATTTAATTTTTCTGCCTGTTCGAGATAATCAACTGCAAGCTTGACATATTTTTTCACTTTAAGGGTGTCTTTTTCCGTTTCCAATCTGGTTAGTATTTCCTGACCTGCAAACCGCGTTATAATGGCACTGTTTTTAGAAGTTTGAACATCCGTTGTATACAGGGTGAAATTATCCTTCCATTCGAAATTGCGGGAAATTGTTTTCAATGAATATAATAACATCAACGAACCGAAGAAATAAGGAATGAGTTTTTTTAGTCTGTATTTTTCTCCAACTTTAAGAATAATCCATACAAAGGCCAAAATAAAACCAATCGATGGTATAAATGCAAACCTTTCCCCCATGAAAGGCCCGATTGAGAAAAGCAGGTTAGAAACAGGAAAAATTGCTGCCAGATAGAATAAAAAACCATACCCGGCTACATTCCTGCGATATGTGAACAGGACTGCACTTACTGTTAATCCAGCATAAATAATAATTGGAAGTAGCGCTTTCCAATTCGTCAACCCTATATATGGAACGTAAAAAGGATAATAATCAATGGTTAATGGATGAGGTATGAGCAGCAACTTCAAATACTGCCCCATTGTGTAAAAAGCAGTACCGTATCGTTCTGAAAAACCATTGGCATACATAAAAGCATTACTCAGTATATTATCAGGCATGGATGGTTTTACATTCCATCCGATTACACTTTGCCGTATCAGCATAAAAATAAGAAATCCCGATAATAAACTGATTGATGCCATTACTATTGCTTTGCGGCTGTTTTTACCAGGTCTAAAGCAATATATTGAAACTGGAATTAGTAATAGTAGTGGTGCAGAACTCTCTTTTGACATAAGAGACAGAAAAAAAAACAGCCCAGCTAGTATTATATGCATTGGCTTTAATGACGTTGTAATTTTAATGGCAGAGTTCCACGCGAGAAGTCCAAACAACAGTGCCATCAGTTCATCCCTGCCCTTGATATTCGCTACAACCTCAGTATGTATGGGATGGCAGGTAAATACCAGGGCAGACATTAGGGATAAACTTAGAAAGAAATCTTTAAATTTGGCAAAGACTAATTGCTCTTTAAACAAAGTGGAAAAAACTTTTACAACCAGCATGCACAATAATCCATATAAGATTACATTTATGAGATGGCTCACATGAGGATTCCCTCCCCAAACTGCATATTCAAGGTTAAACGTAATTAAAGACAATGGCCGGTACCGTCCTCCTCTAAAGAGATTTTTCTGTCCTGTAAAACCAAAAAAACTGTCGTTGAACAGATGACCTGCGATGCCATTCAAGCCTTGTCTGGTAAACTTATTATCCTGGACTACGCTGTAATCATCATAGGCATACCCATTGGGGATGGTGTTTAAATAGAGTAGCACCCCAAAAACAAACACGATTAAATACAAATATTTATTTTTCATCAGACAAAGATTGGAGGAGAAAACACCACGCAAAGATAAAATATATACAAATCACTTTTTTTGTGGCGTGTACATTGTGTGACATGAGGATAATATTACTCACTGATATACTTCATGTTAATTATATCTCCACTTTCAATTTATTCCGGTTTTCCGGAAATTAAATTAAGCAATACCCCCAATTGCAAACCAGATATATTTTAGCCATCTTTGCCTTGTTCAAATAAGATAAATAAAGTATTTAATATTGTCTTAACAACCAACATGTATGACAAAACACCGGGACATCAAATGATATAATGCTGATTTTCAATGATTATTACTAGACCATTCAACCACAATACCCTGCCAACCCAAGCGAATCAGGATGACGCCTAATCCATATCATCGTATTTGACGCCTCCATTTTTCACAATTTGGATTTCCTTTGTTTAGCCAAAGAAATACTACCGCAGAATTTGGCAATTTTGGGTAAACATACAGTCCTGTAGTATTCAATATCCGATTTCTTATTAATTCTATTTAATAATAAGGTTATAATTTATTTTTTTCATTAAAACATACTATTTTTTTTTAACTTTGCCAATTATATAATATTGAATGTCTACAACTTACATCAGAATGAACATTTTGGCATATTGAATAAATTTGAATATGAATTTTATGTCGTTTATTGTCAATTAGTTGTATGATGCATAATAATTGACTGTTAAAGAATCATTGAATGCTTTTTTGTTTTCGTTAATTTATTCACAGTTAAATCTATCATTATGAAATTTATAGCTACCTTTTTCTTCCTGTTCCTGATTTCAGTAATGGGCACTTTTGGCCAAGTGGGTATCAATACCGACAGCAGCCAACCACATTCTTCAGCAGGTCTGGATGTTAAGTTCGAAAATAAAGGGCTTTTGCCACCCCGCATGAATATGGTTCAACGCAATAGTATTCAAACCCCAGCGGATGGGCTCATCGTTTATTGCACCGACTGCGGTACTAGTGTATTGGGGGCTCTGTCAATATTTATTGCCGGCTCATGGCATAATTTAAGTATCGAGTGTACCTATCCGCCATTGCCTCCTTTTCCGTCTGCACCTATCACATCCGCTACTCAGATTGAATGGAAATGGAGAAAGGCACCAGGTGCTACCGGATACAAATGGAATACTTCCAACGACTACACCTCTGCAATCCCAACAGGTACTGATACAGCCAAAATAGAATCCGATCTTAATTGCAATACATTTTACAACCGTTATGTATGGGCTAGTAATAGTTGTGGAAATTCGACACCAACTTTATTAACAACTAATACTTCATTTTCTTCGCCACAAATGCCTACTCCAGGTATTAACCTTCCAACCGCAACATCAATTCAATGGAATTGGAATACAGTACCTAATGCCATCGCATATAAATGGAGTACTATAGAGGATTTCGGAACAGCTTATACGCTCACAGCCTCAACCTATATGCAAACCGGTCTGACTTGCAATTCTGCCTACACCAGTTACGTTTGGGCCATCAGTTCCTGCGGAAATTCGAACGCTTTGACAATGACCCAGTCAACTTCGACCGATCCCCCTACTAACCCAACAAACGGAAGCCATATTTCGTCATTAAATAAAATCACATGGAACTGGACTCCTGTTCCCAATGCCACCGGATATAAATGGAATACCATCAATGATTTCGCAACAGCTTACACACTTACCGCTGCAACTTATACAGAAACCGGCCTGACTTGCAATACTGCCTACACCAGTTACGCATGGGCAATTAATGTCTGTGGGAATTCAAATCCTTTGACAATGACCCATTCTACTGACAAGAATCCGGGAACCCCAACACCAGGGGATAACGCTGCAACAACAACTGAGATCGTATGGAACTGGAACACCGTTGATGGTGCCACCGGATATAAATGGAATACCATCAATGATTACGCATCGGCCATACCCACCATTGGTAACGCAACATTCCATACTGAAACCGGCCTGACTTGCAACACAGCTTACACCAGCTATGCATGGGCAGTTGGAGCCTGTGGCAACTCAGCGCCTTTGACCATGACCAAAACAACGGCCACGAATCCTGTACCACCTCTTCAAGGGGCACACATTGCAACTACAAATTCGATTAATTGGGACTGGGTTGCTGTTCCCAATGCGACCGGCTATAAATGGAATACTATCAATGATTTTGCCTCCGGCATAGATATTAATACTACTTCACATTTGGAAACAGGTCTGTCTTGCAATACTGCATACACCAGCTATGCATGGGCGATTGGTGGCTGTGGGCACTCTGTACCGGTTACCCTGGCCGATTCAACCTTATCCATTACCCCGGCGGCACCCTCGGCAGCCACCCACTTTGCAACACAAAACGCAATTACCTGGCATTGGAATACAGTTACAACTGCATCCGGATACAAATGGAATACGTTGAATGACTTTTCAACCGCTACCGACATGGGGACAGCCACGAGTAACCTCGAACAAGGCCTGACTTGCAATACTCTTTTCACCCGCTACGTATGGGCCTACAATACTTGTGGAGTTTCCCAATCAACGCCATTGACAACATCAACCACATCAACCAATGTTGCCTCCCCGGCCCCCGGAACACATCTTGTGCAACCGACGACAATCCAATGGCACTGGAATTCTGTTTCCGGTGCAACCGGATATAAATGGAGTACCAACACTAATTACGCTCAGGCAACTGACATGGGTACAATTATCACCAAAACCGAAACCACACTCACATGCAACATAATTTATACAAGTTATGTCTGGGCATCTAGTGATTGTGGAATTTCGCCCCCGGTTTCCATGACTCAAACTTCTTCCCCCAATATTCCGAATACGCCTATCACAGGAAATCACACTCCTGGCATTACACAAATAGTCTGGAACTGGAATACCGTTTCTAATGCCACCGGGTATAAATGGAATACCACCAATAATTTTTCATCGGCTATCGATTTGGGTGCAAACGCAACCAAAACCGAAACCGGCCTGACTTGCAACACGTCATACACCCGCTATGCATGGGCATACGGCCCCTGTGGAAACTCGGAACCTGTTACCCTTAACATGACAACTTTGATGAATCCACCCGCAACTCCTACCGTTGGGAACCTCATTCCATCTCCTAACCAGATCGTCTGGAACTGGAACACCGTTGCCGGTGCCACTGGATACAAGTGGAATACAACTGATAATTTCTCCACCGCAACAGACAATGGTACAGCAACCTCAAAAACAGAAACCGGACTTACCTGCAATTCTGCATACACCCGCTATGCCTGGGCTTACAGCAACTGCGGGAATTCATTACAACCTCTTATAATGGCTAAAAGCACAACCATATTTACGCCTCAACCGCCTGTTGCCGGAAATCATATTTCACAAATAACCCAAATAGAGTGGAAATGGGAGGCTGTTATTGGTGCAACCGGTTATAAATGGAACACATCGAACGATTACGCATCGGCTACAGATATCCCCACCGGCACCTCCAAAATCGAAATAGGCCTTATATGCAATTCTGCATACACAAGATTTGTATGGGCCTACGGTGCATGCAACGGACTTTCAACAGCAACAACATTATCAGCATCTACATCCCCAAATGCTCCTTCCACACCAACAGCTGGAAACCACGTACCATCTCTTACACAAATAGTGTGGAATTGGACACCTGTTACCAATGTCACAGGTTATAAATGGAATTCCACCAATAATTTTAGTACAGCAATTGATATGGGGACTTTAACAACCTTCACTGAGACTGGACTTTCCTGCGGTACCCCTTGTACAAGATATGTGTGGTCGTATAACAACTGTGGTTATGACTTACCTGTCGTATTAACACAAACAACCACCGCTTGTTTTTCTTGTGGTAATAATATAACAATTACACACGTCACATCAGGTGGCGTAGCCCCTGTAAACAAAACAGTTACGTACGGCACAGTGACAAACATCCCTGGAGAAGCCGGAAAATGCTGGATTACTAGCAACCTTGGGTCGGATCACCAGGCTACAGCAGTCGATGATGCCACTGAAGCTTCATCAGGCTGGTTCTGGCAGTTCAACCGTAAAAAGGGGTACAAGCATACCGGGAGTGTTATAACCCCAACCTGGCCAACTGCCGGAATTACTGAAAACTCCGACTGGACTTCCGCCAATGATCCATGCACCCTTGAAATCGGCTCTGGCTGGCGAATACCAACAATTACCGAATGGACAAATGTAGATGGGGCAGGGAATTGGAATTCCTGGAGCGAGCCATGGGCCTCCGGATTGAAAATGCATGCTGCAGGAGCTCTTTACCCCAGCTTCCCTGCTGCAGGCGTGCTTATTGAAAGAGGAGTTAGTGGCTATTATTGGAGTAGCACCCAGGCTCTCGTTGGCTATGCCGATGCAAGATTTCTATACTTCTATAGCACAAACAGCACTATTATTTATTATAACAAACCCTATGGCATGACTTTGCGTTGCATCAAAAATTTCTAACAACTTATTGTATTAGAAGTCCTTGTTCAACCGCAACTTTTATCAGTTGTGCGGTATTACGGAGCCCCATCTTCTTAAGGATGTTTGTTTTATGTCGTTCGACTGTTTTGTCACTGATAAAATACTTTTCTCCAATTTCTTTGGTAATCAAACCGTTTGCTAATGATCTGATTATTTCAATTTCCCGGGCAGTTAGCAAATTCAAATTGGATTTGTAGTCAGATTCCGTATGGGTGTAATTATGTAATAATATTTCAGAACTTTGCTTATCCAGGTATGTTTTCCCTTCATGAACGGCACGAATTGCCTGAAAAAGATCTTCTGGCATGCAATTTTTTGATAAAAATCCCTTAGCCCCCTGGCGAAGCATTATCTTGATATATTGAGGATGATTATACATGGACAGGGCGATAATTTTTATCCATGGCATTTTCCCATCAATGATCTTACTTACCTCGATACCACTCATTTTCGGCATATTGATGTCCACTATAATTACATCCGGCTTTTTATCTTCGAGGAGTTGCAGGAGGGTAATTCCGTCCTGCGCAGAACCAATCACATCAAAGTCGACCACCCCGTTAAGTAAAGTAACCAGTGAGTGTAAAATAAGCCCCTGGTCATCTGCAACCATGATCTTAATCTTGTCGTTTACGGTATCCATAGATCGTTTTTAAACACAAAGTGCAAAAATACAGGAATCTGGTCAATATTTGACAATATTCTCAAATTTATCGATATTTACATGTTTTATATTTGGTATAAGTGGCAGATTACCGTATTTTCGTTAACTATTTTGTCGATTGCTAAAACATCTGCTTTGACTTACCGGACATGGAATGCAGAACATTTAGGGGACTCCTTAACATGAAATGTCGGAAAGGTTTATTAGTTAAGCGTTTGGCAATATTTTTTATTATAGACGATGATAAAATCTGATCAATTTAAAAAAATTATGAACAAAACTACAACCATGAAAGTGTACATCAAACTTGAACCGCCTCCTTAGTTTCTCTTCTCATTAATTTATACATGAATGTTATTCTTATTCGTTCTTTATAAAGTTAGCTAATCAGTTTTAATTAAGTATTAATTTATGAAAACATTTTACAACAAAAACCTTTTTATGAAGACATTAAAGCTTCCCGCTTTAATTTTCTTCCTATTGGCATTATCGTATAATGTCAATGCGCAATATGCTTCACCCTCGCGCGTTTGCTATGGTTCACCAATTTATCTTTTCTGCGGTGGTGGCCCCGGATGTGGCGTTCCTGGAGCTTCTTACAGTTGGAGCGATCCGATGGGATCATGGACTTCCTCTTTAAAAGACCCAGTAATACCCGTCAGTAGTGTTGGGTATCATACCGGCGATTTTTATTTATCAATCATGTACCCTCCGGGTCTTATGTTCGCCGGTTCAGCATTTGTGCAAGTCCGGGGTGCAATTGTAATCAACGGGGTTCCCGTTCCGTTATCTTGTGACGGGGGCAACAATGGAGCGATTAACCTGACCGTATCGGGTGGGAATCAACCATATACATCCTATGCGTGGAGCAACGGCGCGTCCACTATGAATATCAGTGGTCTTTCAGCCGGAACCTATACAATAACGATCACGGATGCAACCGGCTGTACAGCCAGCAACTCCTGGGAGGTTACCCAACCTGTAGCCATGGTTATCACTTCAACATCATCCGGAAACGTTTTATGCAACGGTGGTAATCAAGGTTATGTAAATATTTCAGTTTCCGGGGGAAGCGCCCCATTCTCCTATGCGTGGAGTAACGGAACAAGCAACAAAGATGCGAGTAACCTCACTGCCGGAACCTATACTGTAACGGTAACCGATGGAACACCTTGTACAAAAACAAACACGTTCATAATAACACAACCCAGCGGGATGACATTCCAAAGTTCGACTGTACCTGTTAATTGTAACGGTGGAAACGATGGATCAATAAGCATAACCGCATCTGGTGGAACGGTAGGATATACTTATGCATGGAGTAATGGCGGTGGAAATACTGCTTCTATTGCGGGTCTTACATCAGGAAACTACACAGTAACTGTCACTGATGGTACTGGCATTTGTACAAAAACAGGTAGTTGGTTTGTTAGTCAACCAACTGCTATAACATTATCCCCAACGGCAAACAATGTTTCTTGCGGTGGACTTAGTGATGGTTCAATTTCTATAACTATGAGTGGGGGTTCTCCTTCATATAGCTACAAATGGTCTAACAATCACACAGCTAATGGAAGTAACACTGATGGTATTGCAGGATTATCTGCTGGCACCTATACTGTTACTGTAACAGATACTCATTCTTGTCCTCTAATTCAAAGCTGGACGATTACCTCTCCAGCAGCCTTATCATTAACCCGTATTGGTTACAACAACCCTCTATGCAGTACAAGCAATGACGGTTGGATTGAAGTCAGTGCGCTTGGAGGCGTTGCTGGTCATTCATATATTTGGAATAACGGTCAGCCAAATGCCAAAGCTACTGGCCTAACTGCCGGAACCTATACTGTAACTGTTACAGATTTCGGTGGTTGTAAGGCAACAGACACTTATTCCATTACTGCACCAAATGCTTTGTCCTTTGTTGCAACTTCATACAGCAATGTTAAATGCAAGGATCGTCCGACAGGCTCTATTGATATCACAGTAGGTGG
>CAIQUS010000165.1 GCA_903875045.1 uncultured Bacteroidales bacterium | reverse complement strand
TAACGATTAATACCATCCCTTTAGGATTACGTTATGAAGCCTGGATAGACATTTTAAGGATTCATACCATCCCTTTAGGATTACGTTGTGAAGCCTGGAAAGACATTTTAACGATTAAAAGCCCGAAGGGCTGACAAGATTGTAGAATAACCCGTTTGGAGAGTCTGTTCATAAACCCCGAAGGGGTGAAATACCAAATTACATGTACCCAATTTGCCATTTTTTTAACTCCGAAACATGAGTTATATAATTCAATTTTTTCAAAAATTAATTCTTGATGCGCCTGTTGTTATTCAAGGGAGATTTGTTTTTCCGGGCAGTTCTTTGCTTTTTAATTTCAAATTTTAAAGAAAAAAGAAACAGAATACGATAATAAATATCATCAAACAGTATCAAACAGTAAAATATGTTGTATATTTGGAAGAAAATTAAACTCAACCATTATGAAAACTTTTTCGGGGATCAGAGAGGTATTTAAAATCTTCCAGAACAAGGAGTCCTATTTCAACGAACTCAACAATCAACAATCAAACAAGCTGATATTTAATCAGATTATGCTGATTTGCGGTTTTGCTTTCCTGTACGGCATGGTGATGGGAAGTTATCACAGTTTCCTGCAATCGGCAGTTACCGGGCTGAAAGTTATCATTTTGTTTCTATCCACTGTGATCATCTGTTTTCCTTCATTTTTCATTATTCAGCAGGTATTGGGGTCGAAAATGAGTTTCAGGCAGATGATTGTGATCGTGTTAAGCGGGGTGGTTTTAACCGCAACCATTGCTTTGTCATTCGCCCCCATAGTGATTGTTTTCCAGGTTACAGGCGGAGATTATCATTTTCTCCAGCTTCTGCATGTGGCCATCTTTATTTTTGCCGGAATTTTCGGCATGAGGCTCATGGTTGATGCGTTAAAGTATGCCTGTGAAAATAAAAGCATCTACCCTCAGATCGGTGTCACCGTTTTCAGGATATGGATCATCATCCTTGCATTTGTTGGTATCCAGCTGGCTTGGAACCTGAGGCCGTTTCTTTGTGAGAAAAATGAGGAATTCAAGTTTTTTAGGAAATATGAAGGGAATTTTTACACTGCAATTGTCTATTCCGTTGAACAACTGGTTTCGCCGAAGCAACCTGAAAAACCCCAGGGAAGGAGAGTTCCCGGAAATTCACCCGACACTATTGGCAAACCAACCGGAGCAGATAAAATCTTAAACCAAATCGGGAAATAGCCATGGAGGATATTATGACATTGGAAGAGGTAGCCGGCTATCTGAAACTGAAACCACAAACAATATACACATGGGCCCAGGATGGGAAAATACCGGCGGCTAAACTTGGAAAGGAGTGGAGGTTTCGGAAATCGATTATTGACAGGTGGTTTAATCAGCATATTGACGAGAAGTTTTCAGCATATTTGGAGCCGAAGTCGTGACGGGTGACGCGTGACAAGTGACGATGGTAGTGACACATTCTACCATCACCCGCCACCCATCACCCGCCACCCGTCACCCGTCACCCGTCCCTCGTCACCCGTCACCCGTCCCGCGTCCCGCGTCCCCCGTCCCTCGTCACCCGTCCCGCGTCCCACGTCCCCCGTCCCGCGTCACGCGTCACGTGTCACGACTTTGATCCATGATCTTCCGCCTGATTGCCTGTATCAACCCCACCAGCATCCGCCTTAAACGGTCAAGCACCTCTTTCTCCTGGTTTATTGATTCGACGTATCCAAGACTGAATGAAATCTCCAGTTGCGTTTCAATTTCAGAGACAGAGCCTAAAGCAATGTAAAGATACTGGACGAACTCCTTTGAATAGTGTCTTGCCGATCCCTCTGCAATATTTGAGCAGATTGAAACTCCTGCCCGGCGTATCTGAGATACAAGCCCGAATTTTTCATGAGCAGGAAATGCACCGGTAATCCGGTAAAGATCAACTACGAACACCATAGAAATTTTCCATACATCCAGGTCACGATGCGAGTTTAGCGTTTTCATAGTCTGTTTATTCCCTTAATCAGAAAAAAAACAAAAAGTCATATAACTGTTGAAAACTTTTTATCACCCGTCACCCGTCACCCGTCACCCGTCACCCGTCACCCGTCACCCGTCACGTGTCACCCATCACCCGTCACCCGTCACCCGTCACCCGTCACCCGTCACCCGTCACCCGTCACCCGTCACCCGTCACCCGTCACCCGTCACGTGTCACCCATCACCCGTCACCCGTCACCCGCCACCCGCCACCCGTCACGCGCCACCCGTCACGACTTTCTCAAAACCAATACCCCAAATTCAGAAAAAACATCACCCCCGGATTAATATTCGAACTCATTACCGAAAATTCAAGCGGACCGATAAAACTGTCATAGCCGGCTGTTACACCGTACCCTGCCAGGAAATTTCGTGAAGCGAAGAGTTCATTGATGCTCCTTTCATTGCCACCGGCATCGGCCCGCAGGTTGAGATAAACCTTCTTGAAAACATTGTACTGGAGTTTGAGCCGCCCTACCAGCGAATAAAAGCCGAAGTCCTGGATAAAGTTTAAGCCTGTAAACGGCACGAAGGATTCAATATAATTGTCATAAGTCAATCCGCCCAAACCAAAGGTGTGCTGGACCGGGGGCGTTCCTTTGTTTTTGAGTGTGGCCCCAGCGAAGAGGCCGGGTTGCAGAACAAATCTCGGGGAAAGGGGTATGTTCCCATCAAATTTCAGGCTGATGATAGCCGAATTGGAGAACACATCCTGCGACCAGTTATTTGAAAATGGCATCACAAACTCACCCTTCAGACTGGCTTTGATCCCTGTGGTCGGATAGCATGTACGGTCGCGGGTATCAGCATTCAGGAAAAGAAAAAAGTTGCCATAGCCCGAAAAACGCTCAAACGGCAGATAGGTGCTGTCAATTTCAATGTCCTGCCTGAACCGGAAGTATTCATATTCAAACCCGGCTTTTAAATTAACCATGTTTCGGAAATTGTAATTGAAAAAGATGGAGGTTTTGTAGTTGGTTAAATTAAGTTTATTGGTTTTAATTTCTTTATCATAAGTGCCAATTTTGAAGGTATAAAATTCAGCGCCGGCCCCAATGGCTGCTTTCCCGCCAAAGCCTCTGAGGTATTGGATTCTGATACGTGGGTTTATGGCAATGTTCACATCGGCAAACAACTTGGAATTGCGGCCGAGAACATTTCGGAATGCCCCTGCAAGTGTAAGGCTGATGCCGTAATCGTTGTCAAAATGCGCACCGGCAGAAACCTCTCCGGGTCCTCCCTCAACTGCATGGACTACCAGGTTGGTTTTTCCGTTCCGGTATTCGAGTTCGTAGGAAACCCGGTCGAAATATCCGGATCCATAAGTAAGCCGGATATCTTTCTCCAGGACATCCATGGAGACCTGCCTGTTTTCATAACCCCCGAAAATACTTTTAAAGTAGATGTCACGCATCTTTTTGTTGCCTTTGATGATAAGGCTGTCAATATGGATGGAAGTTAAGGGCGAAGCGGTGTATTTTTTCAGCGGTTTGTATTCAATGGCATTCAGGGAGTCGGCCAGGGCTTTGAGTTCCTTATAGTGCTCACGGGCAACCCGTTCCCCAACAGCCATGATGGAATCATACTGATTGAAATCCATCATGCCATAATTCATCTTGATCCGGACCTTCAGATCAGTGAGACTGTCGCCGATCTCATTGGCTTTTATCCTTGCAAAAGAGGTGATCTGGTCGATGATGGCGGTCAGCGAGCCCAACTCTGCCCGGGTTGTATACAGTCCTGACTGAACATCCCCCCCGATGATGATTTCAGCTCCCATCTCTTTGACATCCTTTACCGGGTAATTGTTAACCACGCCCCCGTCAACCAGATAGTATCCCATATAGTCGCAGGGCTCGAAATATCCCGGAATCGACATGCTTGCCCGGATGGCCATAGGCAGATACCCTTTGTTCAGCCTGACTGATTCTCCTGTAAACAGGTTCGTGCCGGTACATAAAAACGGGGTTTGAAGTTGGTTAAAGTCTGTAATTTTATATGCAGGAGAGAAAAATCTGTTCAGCAGAAGGTCTATTTCCTGGCCCTGATACATGGAACCGATCCCAAGTTTTTTGTTTTTTAAAGGCAGGCTCAGGATGGTTTTTTCCCCTATTCCTTTTTCTTCAAAGGCCACATATTTGCGTGCGGTAATGTCCTGCAGCAGGTTGTCCCAATGCTGACCCCTGATCAGTTTTGCAATGGTGTCGGGATGGTACCCAACAGCATACAACCCGCCGATGATGCTTCCGATACTCGCACCGCCAATATAATCAACACGTAAACCAACCTCCTGCATTACTCTCAGCAACCCGATATAGGCGAAACCCTTGGCCCCACCCCCACTCAGTACGAGCCCCACGGAAGGACGTTTGCCATGGGGGTTTGCCGGGGGTTGCTGCGCACAAAGCGAAAGCGCAGGCAACAAGCAGAAAATCAGGATGATCAGTTTCGAAACATTGCAATTAAGGTGTCGGGAAAAGTGAAAATGTTTCATAGGGTTTATTTCTTAATGATCTTTTTCATTTCGGAATATTCATCCCGGATGACACGCACAAAATAAATACCGGGATTATGTTCCTCAATTGAAAATTCGTGCTTTCTGCCGAAGAAAATTTCTTCTTCCATAATTAATGATCCCATCAGATTGTAAATTTGAATCCTGACCGGATTTATCCCGGGGTCAGTAGGATTTTCAATAGTAAAATTACCATTGGTGGGATTGGGATAGATGATGAATCCATTCTCCCGGGCATCACCGGGATCATTTATTTCATCGGCTTTATATGCGTAAGCAGGGGTTGATGGCACTGCCGGTAACTCACACCAAGGCCCTGATAAAGTTATGTAACCATGCATGTAGGCTGCTCTTTCGACGGTAGTCCCGGGAAGTAATGAAATTTTTTCTCCTGCAATCAGTGTGGAACTCCCTCCATTCTGCACTACGAAAGAATTACCATCACCGGCCACTTTGATTGTTCGCAGCGCATCATAACAGGCCGATCCGGATGATGAAATTACCCCGGTGGCGGTGACACTGTCGTTCATCACCAGCACATAACTGGTGTCGCGGCGGTTTCCGTCATTGGTTCGGACGATCAAATGGGCGGAGCCCATCGTAAGGGCATGCAGGAATGAACCGCTGATATCCAATAAATTGGTGTCGGAACTGACAGCCGTCCATGAACTGTCATCTGCCATCTCCGGTAAAACGGAGACAGTAAAAGCCAGTGAATCTCCCGGAGCCATATTGGCATGATCCGGGGAGATGGTGATCTGCGAAGGCCACACCCATTGGTATGCACCGATGCTGACGGTGTCGGTGCGGAGGAAGCCGCGCTGGTCGGTTGTTCCAAGGTAAAGTGGATTGCCATTGGTTTTTGCCGGATTACCGGGGATGTTTTTCAGGCGCATGGTGGGGGTGGGGCCGCCGTTGTTTGCCATACTATCCAGCCAGATTGTTTGATCCGGTATACTGTCGCTAAGTAAGACCTCCTTGCTGGCGCCAAAAAGCGAATTACCAAGGATGCTGTATTTTACAGCAAAAATCGAATCTGCAAATGTATTTCCATTGGGAGGTGCAACTGCATGAGGATCGAATCCTGTGATGATACTGTTATCCATTGAAATCGAGTTTTTTGAATAGCAATAGGCAGCGTTCAGGTTTCCTTGAATCGTCGTATTGCGAATTGTGCCGGAAGAATAAAAAAAGTACTGAACATGACCTTTTATCGTTACATTGTTCATATTCAGTGCAGATCCACTATTAACATAAAATGAATATCCTGCAGAGCCCGAATTATTATTGGCAGAACAGTTCGTCAGGTTCACGATAGAATTCCTTTGATATATTGCTCCTGCATAACCCATAGCAAGGTTATCGTAGATTTTACAGTCAGTTAAGTTTACAATAGAATTAGTTGAGGCAGAAATGCCAGCGCCTTGTGTGTTGATTATTAAAAAGAAAGTTCCCCCGGTACCAATCATTTCAGACACCGCTTTATTTTCATAAACGGCACAATTTTCCAATTTTGCAATGGCCTCTCGGCAATAGAGCCCACCCCCGCTGTTCCATGCGGAATTATTGGTCAATTTACAGTTTACAAGCCTTAAGTTGCCTCCCTCTGCAATAACTCCACCTCCGTTGTCATCTCGTTTATAGTAACTTAAGCCAGGAGTCCAGCCATGTGTGGAGCAACTGGCCCGCCCGTCGCGAATGGTAAAGCCATCAATTGTGCATGTATCGCGTGAAGTGACAACATGATAGCTGTTATCGATCGTTTCGCCGGGTATGCCGATCTCACCGCTTAAAATGGTTTCATGATTTGCATAATCACGGTTTGTAGTGTCATTCCCGGTAACAGAACTGGCGAATCCTCCGACAAACCTGGTGTGATTCAGGTTGAAGGTCTTGTTCTGGTCAATGGAGGTCTTCGGTTTATAAGTCCCTTCGGCAACATAGACTTTGACTTGTTGCGTCAACTGACCCTGGTTAAGGATATCCAGCAATTTAGTCAACCCAATTGCATTGTTCCAGGAGTGACCATCGCTGTTTTCAGAAGCATTTTGCTTTACAAAATAGGGGCCGTAATAATCAACAACCCGAATCTGCATAGTGTCTGACAGTAAGGTGTCTCCTGCCACCATGCCAATTATTTCACAAATGCCGGGGTTTTGAGTAGTAATAACACCATCGGCATTGATAGTTGCAACAGCAGTATTAGTGGTTTTCCATTTGATGGACCTAATACTCTTAAAACTGGCATTCCAGGGGGTCAAATGATAACGGGGAATAATTGTCCAATTCGGATAGGCTATTCTTTCATGATCCAGCAATGAGAAAGTGCTGACAGGAACACTGATATTATACCCCATAATAAATGGTGTTTTGATTACCAGAGGAACAGTGTCCCCTGGAATTAGCCATCCCAATTTGACCATATCTGTGTAAACAGTATCAAAGTGCAGGATCTCGAAAAAATATTTCTGTCCGGCAACCAGTGTTTGATTGGAAATATTCTGTGTCCAATCGGTTTGTGTTGACAATATGGTGCTTTTTAGTTGGGCATTTTCCATGGATGTATCATTGCTAAGCCAGAACTGACCGGCATCAGCGCAGGCAAAGTAAAAGGAGTAATCTCCATTTACAGGCGGGATAAGGTACCCCCGGATACGTGAGGCAAAGTGGTCAACTGCAATTGACTGATCAGGTGTAAGCAAGGAGTCCAGTTTGATGATTTTATCAGGAATTTCTGCCGTGTTTTTCAAAATGTTGAAATCACAGGTGGTCTTGTTGTCAAAAATCTCCCAGTTCAGGAAATATACTTGTTTTGGATCAGCCTGTCTCAGATAATTACCTGTGATTACGTGCAAAGAAGAACTATCAGGCATTACCCAGCCAATCTTCAGGTAATTCAAGGGATTAAGCATCCAAGGGTAAGCCGTGTTCTGACAAAAGGCTTCAAAGAAATAGGATTTTTCTGACTCCAGATAAACACTGTCAACAGCCCCAGGGTTTGCAGGCCAGTTGCCGTTTCCATCATCGTTGGAGAGTATCAGGCGTGTTTTAAACTCAGTTGAATCGGTACTTAGAAAAAACTTCCCTCCCGGGTCGGAAGCCATATAAAACTTGTAATAGCCCTTCTTCTGGGGCAGAATATATCCTCTGATCCTGGATTGAGAGGTAAGATCGTATGGAATTGCGGGTGTTTCCAATTTGTCAAGCAGGACCGATTGAATAGGATCATCGGCAGTTGTCCTGATATTGGCGGGTTTCGGTTTAAAGAGTTCCCAGATGACCGTATTCGGGACCGGCATAGTGCTATCCGGAGGCAATTGAGATTCAGCGCCACCCATATCAACCACGCCATACATCAGACGCGTGTTTCCCAGGGCATCCAGCGAATCGGCACTTGACAATAAAGCATTATCACCCCGATTGATACATGGCGAGGATGTTTTCAAGCCCCAATCGGCCAGAAAACCATCGAAACCTGGACCCTTTCCCTCTGAAGGTCCTATCCAAAAGGGGGATCCAAAAACATTGTTGTTACCTGGATATAACACCGTCATACACGTATTGGCGATATTAAAATTACCCGAAAGTTGCACATCGTTACCATCAACGATGCAATTGCGGATCAAAAAAGTGTCGGAAGACGAAACCGCAATTCCCTGGTTCAGATTATTGGCTATCGTTGTGTTAAAAACCCCCAGGCAGCCTGTTCCAAGCATTAATCCGCTGTTATTGTTTGCTACAATGCAGTTTCTGATCATGGTCGGATTGTATATGCCCCCTCCGCTTTCAGAAGACTGGTTGTTACAAACCCATGACCTGTTAACACTTAAGAATCCTTCATTGGCAATCCCTCCACCAAAAGCTCCGTTGGTGGGTGTGTTTAACGAATTATTTCGTAAGAATGAACTTCCTACAATAAAACATGAAGCGCCCGACGAGTTAAATAATCCTCCTCCACTACCCTGGGCAAGGTTGTCCCTGACGGTACTATTTAAGATCGTCATCATTCCTTCATTTCGGATTCCACCGCTGTTTGAACCCCAAAACGGCATTAAAATCGTATTCGAATTACTGTTTATATCATTGTTATATAACAGCATACTTGCACCAGACCCATTATATATCCCACCTGCCTGGGCATTGCATGTATTGTTATTAATGGATGTATTTTCACTCAGGCAATAACCCGCATTAACAATACCACCGCCAGTGGAAAATCTTGTGACTGATGTATTACTGTCAAGGGTACAATTGGAAAGAAACAGGGAATCAGAATTATAGATCCCTGATCCCCCGGTTGCATTGCTGTTCTGACGAACAAGGGTATTCTTTAAATGTAATTTCCCATCATTAAAAATGCCACAACCGGACGCACTGGTCTGCCACCATTCTTCAGGCCTTACAATCAGATTGTTATTAATAATTCTACAATCGTACAAGGCCACTTCCGATTGATTATTCACCTTTAAACCGCCACCATTGCCCAGGGCCGTGTTATATCTTATTTCAACACTTTTCATCCTGATTTTTGTGTTGGATGCAATACAAATACCGGCTCCTTCTGATGCCGGGGATGAGCCGTCAGCGTATCCATTCTCTACAATAACACCGTCAATTAATGCTGAATCTGAATAAGTCAAACCGTCGGGATTAATCAGCATAACATGATAGCTGTTATCTGTTACAAGCGAAGAGTCTCCAACGTTACCACTGAATATGGTTTTGTTCGTTACCAGGTTTCGCTGATCAGCGGTTGCTTCATTCCCTGAAAAACCTCCAAAAACCTTTACACCGGCTCCTATATCAAATGCATGGTCACGACTATTGTTCAGGCTGCATCGGTACTTTCCTTTCTTTACCCAGATTTCTGTGCCGGGACTGGCATCTTTCATCGCCTCGTACAGCATGGTACGTCCGGGGTATCTGCAACTTTCTGCATTTCCTGCCAGGGCAGTTTCCCAATTGTTGCCAGCACCACGATACTGGATGGTATCGCAGATGAATATCCGGCTGCCGAATCCGATTACATTAGGCAACACCCCTGTAGTATCTGTTTCATACGCTCCCATATCCACTGAACCATAGCGCAAACGAGGATTGCCGTCCAGGTCAGTGGTTACACCTGCAGGAATCATGGAATTATTTCCAGCTTCAAAACATGGCGAACACCAGCGCAGCCGCCAGTCTGCTGCCAGCCCGTCGCCTCCGGATCCTGCCACAAATGTCGGGGAAACAAATAATGGGTTCTGCCGGATGTTGCCTTCGCCTGGCATAAACGAATCCGTGCAGGTATATTTACAATCGATGGAAGCCCCGGTATACACACTAATTTCGCCCCCGGTAATAATGGAATTTCGTACAAGGCAGGTGCTGTAAAACCATACGCATACGGAGTTGTTGGCAATGGTCGAACCGGAAATGATCGTATATCCCCTGACAAGGACGCCTCCTCCGTTTACCGCGCCATTGTTGACAATTAGACAGTTCGTGACATAGCAGGTTCCTTCGTTCTCGATGCCTCCTCCATTGTACCAGGCATCATTTTGTGCAAATTTCGAAGCGGAAATATTCACAGTTGAAGAATAATGAACACCCACGCCAGCCCCTGCTGCAGCATGATTATGTGTGAAAATACAATTGGTGACATCCAGAAGTCCGGTTGAATAGATTCCTCCTCCGCCTTGCTGACTGCTGTTATTGGTAAACAGGCAATTCATTACCCGAAGTTTGTTCCCGGCATAGATACCTCCACCGTACTTGGACGGGTCAAACAATGATGGCAGGGAGGGGTCATCGGCATTTCCATCGCTCACAACCAGACCGTCGAGAATGGCGTATTCACTCCAGTTTTCGCCCGAGGTTGTCACTACATGGATGGAGTTATCCGTGCTTATACCGGATGCACCAATCTCTCCGCTCAATGTGGAAGCGTGAACGCTCCAGTCCCGCTCCTGAAGCAAAGTTTCATCCCCGGCAAAACCGCCATAAACAACAACTCCTTCAGGAACCTGGAACGATTTTGTCCGGTCATTGTCCGTGGATGACACATAAACCCCTTCTGCCACCCAGAATATTGTTCCGGAGGCAGACAGTTGCATTGTATCCGCAAACCGGCTGTAACCATTGCCGGCCGGACTATTACCATCCAAAGCGTTTGCCCAGCTATTACCGTTTTTCAACCCGGCACCATTTGGCGTAACATATATAATTTGAGAAAAAACAGAGAAGTGGAAGATAAGTAACAGCAAGGTAAAAATCAATTTTTTCATACAGGATAATTTGCAGCAAGGTAAAAAAAAATCCTGATAAAATATCGTTGAACAGAAGAGCAGGTATTGACATACCGGTAATAGGATAAAACTTACAATTTTATTCAGTTTTGAGCCCGGCATATGTGCAGGTAGTTGAGGCTTACCCGGAAAATAACACTAACTTTGTGTAATATCCCGATCAGAAGAAACAAAGCCGATCACCGGTTAAAAGAAAACACCATGGAAAACAGGCAAATCACGCTATTCTTCGACAAACTGAATAACCTTATCCGCAGTAAAACGCTGATAAAACTGGTGTTAAGCAACCAACGCGACCATACTTCCGATTTGAAAAGCATCATCATTTCCATCGTTGCACTAAAAAAAGGGGAGAGGTTAAACTTTGTATTTCGATATAAAACAAAAGATATCACAAAAAATCACGATATCGAGGAGGCCCTGGCCCTGATAAAGAAGTCGCTTGAAACTGATTTTTTCAATGCCGATGTGTTTTCAAACGAAGAAACTTTCCGGTTGCTTATTACCAGCCATGGAAAAGTAAAAATCAGATCAAACGCGCCGGCGATTAAAGCCGGAGCAGGGTTCAGCCATGACCGGATGAAAGACCGGATCCTTGCAACGCAGAACAATATTTACCTTCGAGAACTTGGCATCCTGAATTCCGGGTTTGAGGTGCGGCATGACATGAGCGACAAGTTCCTGCAAATAAACAAATATATCGAGCTGCTCGGGCCATTCATCAGGGATCTCGACTTACCAGAAGGATTTCATGTGACCGACATGGGGTCGGGGAAGGGCTATCTTACCTTTGCCCTGTACGATTACCTGACCAATATTCTTGGGAAAAAACCTGTGATGACCGGTGTGGAATCGAAGAAGGAACTGGTGAACTTGTCGAATGATGTTGCCTCAAAGGCCGGATTTGCCGGTCTGAAATTTATCAATGGAACCATCCGGACGGTGGAACTTGATCACATTGATATCCTGATCGCCCTTCATGCCTGCGATACTGCCACTGATGATGCCATTTACCGCGGAATCACCTCCGGGGCTTCACTGATCGTTTGTGCACCATGCTGCCACAAGCAGATAAGAAAAGAGTTCCATGTAACCAATGAATTAAAATCGGTTACAAAACATGGCATCCTGGAGGAACGGCAGGCCGAAATCATTACCGATGGCTTACGTGCCCTCATCATGGAGGAATATGGATATAAAACCAAAGTATTTGAATTCATTTCCACGGATCATACACCAAAAAATGTGATGATTGTGGGAAGAAAAATTTCAGAAAAACCTGCAGGAAGAGAAAAAATTATGAAAAATATCCAGGCCTTGAAGGAGTTTTATGGCATTAAGCAGCACTATCTGGAAAAATTATTCATCAATAGTATCGGCTGATACCTTCAGGATATGGAAATGTTGCAACCGGAATCTCTTTTTTTTATAACTTTGAGGGCACTCCGAAAAGTCTGATGACAAATTATTTTACCGCAGAGGGCACAGAGCTTTATCGCAGAGGGCCGCAAAGGTATAGTTATCTGCGAGTTATCTTTGCGGTTCTTTGCGGTTTCTTTGTGTTCTTTGCGGTTTAACAATTTTTTAAATGGTGATTTTATGAATAAACTACTTTTCGGAGTGGTCTCAACTTTGGGTTTGTGAATATGCAGAATGAAATTATTTTTCATTGCGCCGGCAGCCAACAGAAAAGAATGATAAAAATTGATATACCTGATTTATGAAGACTAAAACTGCTCTAATCACTATTGTGCTCTTTATGATCATTTGGGGCGCGAAATCTCAAAGTTTCTATACTGTATCAGGAGCCGGCTCTGCCTCAGTTAACGGAAATTATACTGAATCCGGCACAGCGAACGGCAAGCCGAAGTACGTTAAAGGCACCTTCAGTATTGAATATAGCAGCAGCGACTGGTTAATTCTTGAAAATACTGATTGCTACTACTATAGTACAGGAGGAAATACACCCCCGGCATCAGGTTGGGATGTGTGTGATGTTTTTGGCAATTATCCTGTACCAACAGTTCGTCTGGCAGTTCGGACAGTTTTATACAGTTCGTTGGCTTTTACTGAAAGTTCCAATAATGACGGATCAATTGGCAATTCTGTCACGATCACCCATAATGGCGAGTTTGGAGATTTCTTCACAGGAAATAACGGCGATGATTTTATTCTTTCAGGCAAAGCAGTCGTAAACAATTTACCTGCAGGGCTTACAGCTGCGCTTATCCGTACAAGCAACTTAACACTCATATTTTCACTGAATGGCAATGCCGTGAACCATTTAATCTCCAACTCTATTTCAAACCTCACGCTGACCTTTGCTGATGCTGCATTTGATCAGGGAAATGCCGCGGGGGTCGTGGATTATCAAAAAACATTCAGTGTTAACTTTATCCAGAGAGCGGCCCCTTCAGGTTCGGGCAGTAGCACACAGGATCCTTACCTCATATCTTCTCTTGAACATTTAAACTGGATGGTTTACCAGGTAAATGATTTGGGTAATAAATTTGAAGGCAAATTTTTCAGACAGGTCCAGGACATTGATGCTTCTGCCACTGCAAACTGGTACGACAACGGCGCCGGAGGTTATTATGGCTGGACACCTATTGGAAACGGATGGGCCAATCCATTCAGAGGAACGTATGATGGTGACTGGCATAAGATTTCCGCCATCTATATTAACCGTCCGGCTGTCGGAAACATCGGACTATTTGGCTTTGCCCAGACAGGTTCGATTAAAAACCTGGGGATGATCAATGCAAATATCACAGGGAACAACAGAACCGGCGCCCTTGTTGGCTTCAACGCCGGCGGCACAGTCATCAGAAATTGTTTTGCCACCGGCAGTGTATCCGGAGAAAGCCGTATTGGCGGATTGATGGGCGACAACATGCTGGCAACCATTACCGAATTTTGTTATACCGATGTGGATGTCAGCGGTATCGAATACACAGGTGGATTTGCAGGGCAGAGCTCAAATAGCAGTGGCGGTTTCCCAATAATTCAGGATTGTTATTCAATCGGAAATGTTACGCGAAGCAGTGGCACCGACCATCGTGTGGCCGGTTTTATCGGAGAAAATTATAATGCCGTTTTGCAGAGATGCTATAGCACAGGCAGAGTTACTTCCATAGCGCTTCCGGTTCCGACAGAGAGAGGATTTGCCGGACAGGTTCTGGATGGCGGTCCGGTTGTCAATAATTTCTGGGATATGGAAACCTCCGGACAAACCACATCTCTCGGAGCAACAGGAAAATCCACCGCTGAGATGAAAACCCTGGCAACTTTTACCGGTGCAGGATGGGATTTTGTGGGAGAATCTGCCAGCGGCTCCAACGAAAATTGGGATAAGTTTTCCACAATCAACAGCAATTATCCTTTCCTTACATGGCAGGAGCCTGTTGTCTGGACTGGGGCTGCCGATGATTCATGGAGTAATATTGCCAACTGGACAGGCAGTCTGGATGTGCCGGTATATTGTAAAAATGCGATCATTCCAGGAGGAGCTTTAAGAAATGTAACAGTAAACCAACCTCCTTCTGCCCCTGCCATTTGCAATAATTTAACGATTGATGCAGGCGCTGAGCTGTGGATTGCACCCGGCAAGGCTTTGACGGTTAACGGTACTTTAACCAACAGTGGCGGAATTTCCGGTCTTTACCTTCAATCGGATGAAAATGGTACCGGTTCGCTCATTCATAACGCTGACGATGTCCCCGCGTTGGTTGAAACCTATATTACCGGAAACGCAACACTTACAGAGAACACCTATCATTTTGTTTCAATTCCGGCCAGGGAAATCAATCCAACATCGAACCTGTTCCTCGATTCCTATCTTTATCTGCTGGACCCATCATTGCAGGAACCAACAAACAACAATTATTATGGAAAATGGGTGGGATTGGGAACTTCCACCACGACACCGCTCAACCTGAACCAGGGATACATGATTTATTTCCCCGGACCATCTTGGCAATATGCTTTCAGCGGCAACCTCAACAATGGAAGTTTTCACACAGCCGTTTCAGGCCATGATGCTTCCAACAGCTTTAACCTGGTACCCAATCCTTATCCCTCATCTATAAACTGGCAGGCAACTTCCGGATGGACGAAGACCAACATCGAAAACAAATTTTGGATTTTTAATCATGGGGTTTACGCTTCTTTCACCGGGGGAACAACACCCGATTCGACCAATGGCGGCAAACGCTTTGTTGTTCCCGGGCAGGCTTTTATTGTAAATGCCACAACTGCTGCACCTGCTTTGAGCATGACCAATGATGTCAGGGTTCATGCTTCGGCAGCATTCCTGAAATCCGGTGAGGAGTATCCCGACAGGCTGACCATTACTGCAAGCTGCAACGGGATGAGTGATGAAATTGTGGTGAAGTTCAACGAAAATGCCACAGCCGGTTATGACTCCGGTTTTGATGCCATAAAATTATCGGGAAGTGCCGATGCACCTAATCTCTCGACATTAGCTGGAGATCAGCAGCTTTGCATCAATGCCCTGCCACTTGTAACAGGTCAGACGATTGTACCGATGCTTTTCGAGACACAATATACCGGAGTTGTTGATCTGAATATCAATGGTTCAGGCAGCTTTGATCCATCGGTTAAAATTTCCCTGATTGACGAACTCACCGGCCAAACCATCAACCTGCGCAACCAGCCGTTTTATACATTCAACCATGGTGTCCCAAACGCAGCCAACCATTTCAAACTGGTTATTGGCGGCACCTCCGGGGTTGAAGAAAGTGAAAGTTTTACAGGAAATATTTGGAATACCGGTAACATTCTTTACATCAATACACCCAAACTTGCCGGTGAAACTGCGGTCGTTGAGGTTTTCAATGCTGCAGGTCAGGTGGTTTTCAACAAACAGGTTACGCTATCGGAGCTTACAAAGATCCCGGTCAGTCTGAGTGGTTTTGGCGTGATCAGGGTAACCACTTCGAAAGAGCTGATGGTGAAAAAAGGATTTTTCAGGTAAGTTCAGGCGATCAGCCTGAAAATACAAACAGGAATAGTATTTAAAAACCTTAATCCAGGAAATCATGAAAAAACTACTCATTGCCTTTTGTCTTGTTGCCTTACCGGCATTGACCCTTCAGTCACAAAATCCAAGGAATGTGCTGATTTATAATATCACCGATACCGATTGCGGCCCCTGTTCCTGCATGGATTCCACTTACGCCAATGTGATCCTGCCGGCATACCCGAAAACCATTGTCGTTGCGATCCATTCGGTAATGCCCAATTCCTTTTTTAACAAATACCAGGGAGACAGTATTTTCAGAACCTTCCATGCGATGTATGAGCCCAGCGGATTTATTGACGGGTTGGGATTTGACGTTCCGCATTTTGATATCGCAGATTCTGTTGCCCATCGCTATGCCCGCAGTCCGGAGGCCCCTGTTAAAATAGAAATTGAATCGAAAACCTGGGATCCTGTCAGCCGGAATATCAACCTGGCCCTGAAGGCCACCAACATTGCCGCCGATATGGAGGGTCCCTTCTGGTACAATGTGATAGTGACTGAAAGCCATATCAAACATCTTCACCGAACTTATACAGGATGCTCAACGCCGGATATCCATGGTCTTCCGATGAGGGAAAATTATTTTAACAACTGGGTTGTCAGAAAAATGGAGTATTGGAGCAAAGGTGATTCACTCATCGGTCCGTCGTGGGCCTCACAGCAATCGGTTATGCGCAATTGCACTGTGTCCATTGATACGGCATGGGTCCCCGAAAACTGCAACATTGTTGTTACGATCTATAAAAAGGCGGATTCTATGTTTAAAGCCAATATCCAGCAAGCTATCCGGCAGTCGGTTACCGGCGGGGTTGGCATTGGGGATGAAAAACCCGCTTCATCAGGGATTATTCAAATCTATCCCAACCCATCGAAAGGTTTGACCAATATTCATTTTGGGGTTGCCGTCGAAGGCAAATGCACCTTACAGATTTATGACCTGTCGGGAAGGGTGGTAGAGACTATTGTTGACCACCGGGTGAATCCCGGGTTGTATAATGCCGAACTCGACACAAGCAATTTCCCGGAAGGCATCTATCTTTGCGTGTTAAAAACAGTTTCCGGACAATCACAGCAAAAACTGGTCATCCGGTAAATGCCCTGCACTTCTTCGTCATCTTAAATCGTAAATCGTCAATCGTAAATCGTCAATCGTAAAAGGGCCCAACCCTTACAACTGGCTGCCCCTGAAAGAAATTTGAAATATGAAACATGCCATATTGAGGAAGCAGAACAATTCAAAAATGTGTTTCGTGTGCGGCCTGCAAAATGATTTTGGCCTCCACGCCTCATTTTTTGAAACCGATGCCAATGAAATAGTTGCATTGATCAAACCAAACGAACAGCATCAGGGCTATCCCGGACGGATGCATGGCGGGGTGGCAACGACGATTCTGGATGAAACGATCGGAAGGGCCATCGGAATTGGCAGGGGTGACCAGGTTTGGGGCGTTACACTTGAACTGACCACGAAATTCAGAAAACCAATCCCGCTCGACCAGGAACTGAAGATTGTCGGGCGGGTACTTACCAAAGGATCCAGGGTTTTCGAAGGAACCGGCGAGATTGTTCTCGAAAATGGCGAGATCGCCGTATCTGCCGCCGGAAAGTATTTAATCGTACCCTTCGATAAAATTACCGATGCCGTGATGAACGATTTTGATTGGTTTCATCATGAAAACAGCGATGACCCCTTGGAGATCGAAATTCCGGAAAAACAATGAACAGCCAAAGATACCTGACCGCATTTGTGTCATTGTTGCTTGTTGTGACCTTTCATTCAGGCAGAACGCAGGGATTGTATTTCCCGCCATTCAGCCAGTCGGCTCAATGGGATACTGTTTCACCGGCATCCATGGGGTGGTGTGTTGAGAAAATTGCCCCGCTCTATGATTTTCTGCAACAGGAAAACACCAAAGGATTTCTGGTATTGAAGGATGGTAAAATAGCCCTTGAAAAATACTTCGGCACCTTTGATAAAGACAGTTTATGGTATTGGGCCTCGGCAGGTAAAACCGTCATATCGTTCCTCGTTGGCCGCGCTCAGGAGGATGGCTACCTGTTTGTTTCAGACACCTCTTCAAAATACCTGGGTCCGGGCTGGACCAGTTGTACCCCTTCACAGGAAGAAAAAATCACGATCCGGAATCAACTGACCATGACCTCCGGCCTTGATGACGGGGTTCCCGACAACCATTGCACCATCGATACATGTTTGCAATACCTGGCCGATCCCGGAACCCGGTGGGCATATCACAACGCTCCCTATACAATGCTTGAAAAGGTGCTTGCCAATGCAACCGGCCAGTCAGTCAATCTTTTGACACAGATTAATTTGCGTAACAAAACGGGGCTTACCGGTCTTTGGGTGAAGGTTGATTATGACAACCTGTTTTTCAGCAGTGTAAGAAGCATGGCACGCTTTGGTTTGCTGATCCAGAACAGATGTGTCTGGAATTCGGACACACTGATAAAAGACACCTCCTACGTAAATCAGATGCTCAGCACATCACAAGCCTTCAACAATTCGTATGGCTACCTCTGGTGGCTGAATGGAAAATCATCGTATATGCTGCCCACCGTACAAATTATTTTCCCGGGGTTTATTGCGCCCAATGCCCCCGCTGATATGGTTTCAGGGTTGGGTAAAAACGGCCAGATCGTCAGCGTGTCAAAGTCAAAAGGCATTGTGGTTGTTCGCATGGGAAACCAGCCAAATTCGCCGGGGTCAGAAATCGCCAATCAGTTGTGTGACCAGATCTGGCAAAAGCTGAATGAGGTGATTTGCAATTCCAATGCTGTTCAGGAGATCGATCCGGGTCCTGACCGCTTACGCATCTATCCGAATCCTGCTCAACAATCATTTACAGTTGATCTGCAGCAAAATTCGTTTTCTCTTGTTGTTACCGACCTTGCCGGCAGGATCATGACTGAAAAAAGTTCCGTGTCCGGTAAAATTGAAATCGATAGCAGGAATTTCAGCCAGGGGATATATTTCGTTCGGGCTGTCACCAATAAACAATCTGTCTTCGGACAGAAATTCGTCATTGTAAAAACGCCATGAGGTTTCCCGGTCATTTAACATAGGCTTCTTGCTTTCCCCTGTTCAGGAATAGCTGGATGCGACCCGAATGTTAATAAATCATAAATTTTTAGCATTCTAATCCAGACCGATTATAAATTGTTATTTTTGTCTTTTAGTAACTATTCACCCCCTACAAATGTAGGGCATTAATTTGGGAGAGAGAATGCAAAGGATTCAGATTATTTTTAATCGCAGTGTCAATAATCGATCGCAGGATTGCAAAAGACTCAGCACCGTTGAAAGACTTGAACTG
>CAIQUS010000164.1 GCA_903875045.1 uncultured Bacteroidales bacterium | reverse complement strand
CAGTTCAAGTCTTTTACTGGCGCCGAATCTTTTGCAATCCTGCGATCGATAATTGATACTGCGATTAAAAATAATCTGAATCCTTTGCATTCTCTCTCCCAAATTAATGCCCTACATTTGTAGGGGGTGAATAGTTACAAAGGGAATAATTCGCACCTTCTGGTGATGGGCGATGACGCAAAGGCCTTGCGGTCTTTGGTCTCATCGGTTCACCGGCACCTTGGCGACCCCTATTTCTCAGGCGTTTCCCTCCATGTATTCGATTTTGGCAACGACATCATGCCGGGCGAAACTATTCAGGTAAGACGGAGTTTGAACGACTTTGACAAAATCTTTCCGCAGCTTATAGCCTCCTGCAATCCTGCCCAAAGGGGAAACGGGAATTTACTTGAAAGTTATTCCGCCATGCCACTTCATGTGGTGATTATCCTTCGCACCGACGCCATTGACATGGGCAACCTGAGCGAAGTAACAAGGAAGGGTTTGATCGCGATCATAAATCAGGGAAAGGAATCCGGCATTTCGATGGTGCTTCATTCTGCAGGCGATTCGGTCTTCGGCAGTACGCAACTTGGTGAGATCACACGCTATGCATTTACACTGAAAATGGCCCTGATCGGGGCCCCCGGCGATTTCATCTCTTCCGCCTATTTCATTGACCCTGAGGTTAAAATTCCGTCAAAAACGTATGAAGCCCTGGTTGAAGGATCAGAAAGTGTATCCTGCCTGGGAGTGAATAAAATCTGGTTGTTTAACAAGGAATAATATGGAAACATCCTACGAAGTTTATAACAAGTACCTGAATTTCCTGTTACGGGTAGAGTGTTCAAAACAGCATCTGGATTTTGATGCCACTGTTAAACGCCTGGTAGAGACCGGCAGGCCACCTGATCCGGAGCCGCTCAAAATTTCGGCAGAAGTTTCAGAACCTGACCAGAAAGGGTTGAGCATCATCAGCATTACTGCCACGGGAGGGATGCCACCCTATGAGGGAGCAGGCGACTTTGAAGTCGGACCCGGCAGCCATACATATCGATTGACCGACAGCAATGGGCAGTCCGGGGAAGTTACGGCCGTTGCCAATGCTCCGGCTGTTAAAAAGCCACAGGCAAAACCCCTTAAGGTTACCGCACAGGTCTCTGAACCAAACCGGGAGGGTTTAAGTATTGTTTGTATTGAAGCTTCCGGGGGGGAGCCCCCTTATCAGGGAACGGGCGAATTTGAAGTGAGCCCCGGGAAATACAGCTACACCATAACCGACAATTCCGGCCAGCATAAGGAAACTACCGTGACTGCAAAGGAACAGGTGGTCATTGCAAAGGAGCTGCCGGTATCCCCTTACAACCTGGAATTCCCTGACGGATACTATATCGGGGATACCTCAAACGGCCAGATGCACGGGGTAGGCACCCGTTTCTGGAACAATGGCAAGAAAGCCGAAGGGAACTGGATCATGGGCAAAGCCAGCGGTCATATCCTCATTACAATCAACGACGATTTGCTGTATGAAGGCGAAATGGTCGAAAGCGGCCGGCACGGAAAGGGGAAATTCGTTTACCCTAACGGCCAGGTATATGTAGGTGGATGGATCAGCGACAACAAAGAGGGAGAGGGACGCCTGTTGAACGATAACGGCGATAAGATCTACGAAGGGGAATGGAAAGATGACAAATACAACGGATATGGCCAGTTTTTCATGCGGGGAGTCTGCCGGTATGAAGGCAATTGGGAAAACGGAAAGAAAAACGGAGAAGGCATTGCCTACGATGAAAACGGCCATGTGGAATACAACGGGAGATGGCA
Source organism: uncultured Bacteroidales bacterium (assembly GCA_903875045.1). Taxonomy (GTDB): domain Bacteria; phylum Bacteroidota; class Bacteroidia; order Bacteroidales; family FEN-979; genus CAIVAT01. The sequence goes on along the minus strand of CAIQUS010000164.1, from coordinate 26,319 downwards.
GGATAATCAACGGCTTGATGAACCTGATACAATTGAAACAGCAGCAAATTCAATAGATACCTAAAACAAATAACCATTAAAACCGTGAAATTATGATACAAAATCAACCCAGCGACGATCGTTCGCTTAGGAAAAAGCCACCTGAAAATGTTACTCAACCCCCTACTTTTCTTCAATTAGGTATCCTTGTTCTGGATGGCAGTGGTTCGATGACTGAACCTTCGAAAAATAAAATCACCAAGGGACAGGAGGTTTCCATCGCTGTCAAGGACCTCTTTTCCAGGTTCAAAGCCAGCACGCTGAGAAACAATTTTCGTTTTGCGGTGGTCTGTTACGACAACACTGCCAAACTTGAAATGGATGTGACGGCCCTGAAGGATATAGATGAAAACAGGTCGTATGATCCGACAAAGGGGTTGGAGGGCACCACCTCCATTGCCGAAGGTCTCAAGGTTGCCAAACAAATTTCCGACAAATTCCTCACCTTGTACAAGGATGGCGAGTTGCCGCGAAAGGTACTGGTGTTGTTGATGACCGATGGGGTTGATATGACAGAACTGGAAACAATTGCCACGGCCAACACCCTCAAAACCAACCCCAAGATTCAGATTGCATCCTGTTTCTTTGAAACCCTTAATGCCGAGGTTGCCGATATGAACCTCGCCGTTGGCTTCCTGCAGAGTATCTGTTCTGACACGGGACTTTTTGCAAAGGTACACGACGCTGATTCCTTGCGCGGCTTCTTCGAACGAAGTATGTCAAATGTTGCCGGAAAAAAACTGGTGTAACCTGTTTTAACCATGGTACATAAATTTATTCCTCTTCTCGACTTTCTGTCGGCTGTCCTTACTTTTCTGCTGTTGCTCGTGCTGGCAATAGTTGTGTACATCAAATGGAGCAATGATATCAAGAACTTCATCCTTAAATATATGAAGAGTAAAAAATGGACCTTCGGTACTGATAATTTAGTTAAAGAGAGCGTTGAGGTGGTTCCCTCAATTGCAGCAGTCGGGACCGCGACCAACAAGAACGACAGACCCAATCAGGATGCCTGTTCCTGCCTCTTTGTCGAGCCGGCATCCGCTTATATCGTAGCTGTTGCTGATGGCGTCGGCAGCCACCCCCATGCCGGAGCAGGGAGCGCTTATGTAGTGAAAAAAGCGCTGGAGTTGCTTGCAAAAGCGGTGACAGAAAACGCTGCCGATATTGATTTCGATGCCTTGTTCAGCGAAATCCAGGACGGGCTCAATGACTATGTGGACAAGCATTTTCCGAACGAGTCAGAACTGAAACCTGGGGGCTGTTTTGGCACAACCCTGATTGTCGGAATCGACTTCCCCGATCGCTTTGTGACTGCCTATGTAGGCAATGGGGGCATGTTTAATATTTCCGGCTATTTTGCAGGGTTCTCATCCAACATATACCTGCCCTGGAATGCCATCAACATGCTCAATCCTCATACGGTTGAACAGGAGGGGCGGGAATCGCTGTACAGAATATTCACCTGGAAAGGCGACAAGCTGGATTGCCGGCCCTCTGTCTTTGAAATCAGAAAAAATAAAAATTTCCCGGGTGAAATATTCGTCTTAACAACCGACGGGGTCTTTTCTAACGATCACCTTATTGCCGGCAAGGACGGGGAGGGAACGATCTGGATTCCCTCGAGCCGGCCCGTCGAAATTTTATTTGACCATCTGAAAAAGTTCATGCTCAATTCCGGGATAACACATGATGGTGTTTCCCTGGAGAAGATGCTGAAGGTGTACCTGGAGACTCTTAAAACTGAAAAGGAGATGTTTGATGACACCTCCCTGGGGGTTATCATCTCCGGAAACAGCCTTGAGTATTTTGAGCAAAAGCGGAATTCAATCGTTAAGTAAATGAACAAGACCAAACAGATAATCCTTTCTTATTGTAAATCTTCCGGTTTTTCTGAAATATTCAGTGCAGTGAATCAGATTACCATACACGACACCTCCTTTGCCGGAGGGGGATTTGGAGACATCTATCATATTTCCGCTATTGACGGGAACGTCATTCCGCCTATTCCCCAGGTCGTCAAGGTATTCAAGGAAAGTACTGACGGCCGGAATGAACATAGCTGGAAAACCATTAGCCGGCTCCAGGATTGTATTGTGAAGGAGGTTGAACTCCTCCGAACCAACAACCTCGATTTTTTATCCGAATACCCGGCTTTCTGGGGACTGCCCCAGTTCTCCTTTGTAGGCACCCTTGACGGAAAAGAGGTCAGAGGATATGTCTCCAACAACCTGAATGCCATGGGATATTACTCTTTTGATAAAATCAGGGAGGATTCACGCCTAGGCTATGAGTTTTACGCAAACAGGGATATACGCGATAAATTTATCATGTGCTACCACCTGGCAAGGGCTTTCAGGTTCCTTATGAAAAACAATTACATTCATGCCGACCTGAGTGCCGACAACATCTTTATCAGCGGGATAGAGCCACTGTGCGCCCTGATCGATTTTGACAGCGGAGCCATCGTGGAACAGGCCAACGACAACCCTTCGACGTGGGGCAAGCCGCAGGACTGGCTTGCACCGGAGATCAGTTTTAATTTTGTCAACCCCAAAGAAATCATCAATGTTAACCTTTTTACGGATGCCTGGTCGGTGGCAATTGCCATCCACTACATCCTGTTGTCTGTTCCGGCTTATTTCCTGACCGATCTTTCAAGAAACACGCTTCATTACTATACGAAAAAATACACCTGGCCGGAGATTGAAGAATCAGACGAAAAATTTAATGTCGACTTAACAGATGTTTACAAGAATTTTTTATTGGATGCAAAGTATCTTCCCGAACCAATTTTCAGGGAATTTCAATGCACCTTTACAAATGGGGTATTTGATCCGACTTTAAGGACAACCTATTACAAATGGGAACTTGTGTTGCGTGAACTTATTCCACCTGAAAAAAGGAAGGCTACCCGTTCGAAGTTGCTCAAACCTATTGAACCGCTGCCTCCGCCTCCGCCAACCATGGGAGAGATAAAAAAATACATCAATGAACTGATCAGGGATATCATCCTTGAAGGCGAAGATTTGAAAAAGCACAGGGGGATATTGTGTGAGATTGCAGCACGTTCTGGTCTTGACGGGAATGTGGTTTTAACGGAGATGAATGAATTTATCTACCTTTTTAATGAGGTTATCGAAGACCGGGTAGTAACCAAACTGGAGAAGAGTAATTTGTTCATGCAGGCAGAGCTCAGCTATATCAGCAGGGAAACGGTGGATGAACTGATCTCAACCTACCAGGTTATGTAACCACAAATAATTATGTTAAAAATGAAGGTAGTACATTTATCAGCCTCAACCAATACTGGTTTTACTGCAGAGTTTGACAATTTGACCTCCTTCATGATCGACGACAAGCCATTTGCGGAGGGTGGTTTCGGCAGAATATACCACTGCCGGGAGGTGAACAGCCATAAGGTATCAAGCCAGCAGGTGATCAAAATATTCAAGGACAACAACCAGGGGAGTGCGGCCCACAGTTTTAAAACCATCACAGGGTTGCAGCAGAAAATAATGATGAAGAAAAGGGAACTTGAATGTTTCTCTGTTGATTTCCTTCATGAATATCCCGCATTTTTCGGTGCTCCCCAATTCGTTTTTGAAGGGACCCTTGAGGGAGAGGTTGTTAGAGGGTACTCGGCCAATAACCTGAAACACTATGGTTATGTGTGCTTTTCCGATATCATCAATAATGCGGACCTGCATGACCGGTATTTTGAGGTACCCATCGAACTGATCTATTCAAAAGCATATCATTTATCGCGTGCCTTCCGATTGTTAAACGAGTTTTCCTATATTCATGCCGACTTTAAAACGAATAATTTCTTTGTCAGCCTCGACGCCAACGGCTTGTGCGCCCTGATCGATTTCGACAGTGGTGCCATAATCGAAAAACTGGAAGACGACACCTACACCTGGGGTACCCCGCAGGATATGCTTGCTCCTGAGATTTATGAACAGCTTACAAAAGATTTACTGGTCAAGGTAAACCTCTTTTCCGACATGTGGTCGGTGGCTATAGCCAACCATTACCTGATCTATTGTGCACATCCCCTGTTTTTCCTTAAAGATGTGTGCAGAAATTCCGTCAGCGAGTATGCAAAAAATTTCTCCTGGCCTCAGATCGATAAAAGTTCTCTCATCTTTAATAATGAACATGATGAGTTTTACAGCTGGTACCTGGAAATGATCGGGGAGTTGCCCATGGACCTTTTCAACTGCTTCAGGGGAACCGTTATCAATGGCTATTTTAATCCTGAACTGAGAACCTCCTATTCCCAGTGGTCCATCAAGCTGCAAGCCATCATTCCCGATGCTGAAAAACGGTTAAGCCTTTCTCAGATCCGCCGGAAAACTGAACCCAAACCTGTCCCTAATCTGCCAAAACCGGTTATCACCAGCGGTGAATTTCCGGGCTATATCTCCAACCTAATGGAGAATTTGATCTATAAAAGGACCTTTTTATACGAACACCGGAATACCTTGAATACAATTTCCAAGGAAATTGCGATTATCGGCCTGCTTGAAAAAGTAGAGAAATTCCTAGCCGTATATTACGAAGTCACCAGCGATGGCAACATCACCGAAATCGAAAAAAGCAAAATCCGTTTCCAGGGGAAAACATTGTCAATAAATCCCGATACGATTGAAAAAATTCTGCGTAAATCCATCTAACTCATATAACCATGCAAGACAAAACCAGCAGAAGTAACAGCGGTGACCAGGTTTCTCAGGTTTTGAGGGAATACATCAGTGAGCTCGTTGAAGATACGCTGATCCAAGAGGGTGACTTTGAAAAAAACAAAAAATGGCTCCGGAAAAACTGTGAATTGTCGAATGTCTCCTTCGAACCACTTGAACAGAACCTGGAAGAGTTTTTTCTTTTCTTTGCCGAATATGATTTTTCCAAACCGGAGTCGTTGAAGAGGGTCATTGAACGTAAAGCGGCACAATGTTTTATTACAGAGGAGACCCTTCAGAAGTGCTTCGCAACCGTTCCAGGAAAGACTGCTCCGAACAGTGTACCGGAACCGGTCAAACCGCCCCCCCCGACTGTAACCCTTGGTTCAGCCGTTGATCCCGTCAAGGTTAACCCCAACGACCCGGGCCCGGATAAGGAATCCGGCAATATGGATTTTATCTCCATTAAGGCGGATCAGAATGAAGCGGCCCTTCTGGCTGAAATTAATGTGCTGAAAGAAAGGGAAAATGTATTACAAAAGGAACTCGATGAGAAAACAAAAAACCATTCTGCAAGCGACCAGCCCAAAGGCTACGTCTGGGTGCTTTTAGTCCTGATTGTTGCCGGAATCATCGGAAGCGCCTATTTTTATAATTCCTATACTTCCGAACTGCATAAGCGCATAGAATATCAGGATCAGTATTACACCTCCCTCACTGACAAAACAAATCTCGAATCCATGATTTCCGCCTGCGGCTACGAAATCCTTTTCATTGATGCCGAATTCAGCAACTCGGCAGGATCTTCGGCACGAAGCAATGAATGGGATACCGTATTTAACCGCACAACTCTTGAGAAATTAAAGCCAAAAATCAAATTCTATTATTTCGGAACATCATCGATGGATGTGAAGATAGGTTATGAACGATACAATTCCGACTATGGGTATCAGCAATTCTCCTCTAAAGATGGGCCCTCTTCCACCTATGTTTTTCAGGATTTCAGTCTGAGCCCGGGGATGAATGAGCTGGAATTTATCAGTGCTTATGGCCCGGAATTGGGAAACTTTAAACCAGGGGACTATAAATTCTATTTTTATTTCAGGTACACAAACGATAATCGTATTGGTACGTTAGGTTCAGCCTCACAGTATATAAAGGTCCTCGACAACTGACGGCCTACTCACAGCGACATGTCCTTCTGCCAATCGTTCATCATTAAAAACAACATGCCATGAATTCTGAGCGTTTCAGCGGCTCTAAAACTGCCAACCCTTTATCTGCAGCTCTGACGGACTATATCAACCTGATGATCGAAGAGGTGGTGCTCCAAGGCGGCAGTTTCGAAAAGAATAGGAAATGGCTGAAGAAAAATTGTGCACTGGCCAGTGTGGACTATACAGGGCTGGAACAGGAACTAGAAGATTTTATAGCCATCCTGTTGGATTTTGACCCTTCCAAATCTCAGCCATTTTACCGCCTTGTCATGGCGCAGGCAGCACATTGCCATATAACCGAAATGACCTTTGAACGGTTGGTCGCGAAGACCCGGGAAGATCGGAAATCGGAACAAAAAAGAAAAGATGAGGAGCTGGAGAAGAAACAAACAGAAGTGCAAAAGTTGCTGCGGGAGAAAGATGATGCCCTCGGGAGAGATGAAGAGACTATTGAAAATCTGAAAAAGGAAATTGAGCAATTAAAAAAGAACCAGGAGGAAACGGAGCGGAAAAGCAGGGAGGATATACAAAAGGAACGCCTGAAAAAATCCGTCGATGAGAATAAAAAACTTGAGAATGAGGAAGAAAAGCGAAAAGAAGAGGATAATGCAGCCCGGCGAAAACTTCTTGAAGCGACCGCCATCCTGAATACACTTGAAGCGGAAAAACAGAATCAAGAACAGTTTTATAAATTACAGACTATCATCAATAGGATCTTTGAAGAGGAGTTCGTTGGCAGGCTTTTCGATACTGAGATTAAGGTGATCAGCCAACATATCCTTTCCGGGAAAAAAGATGTTCTGACCACGCATTGCATTAAGGCCCATATCGATCCGGTGGTGTTTTTGGCTAACCTTACTATCCTGCTGGACAACCTTTATGAATTTTTCCATAGCAAGTATTCTTCCAGAAGTGAATTACGCGGGAAAATACCGAAACAGATGGAGCTGTGCTACATTACAGGGGCAACCTTTGATAAACTGATACTCAACCATCCTTATATAAGATATGAGTCATACGAGGAAGCGCACGGGTACGCCATAATCGCCATTGATAATCGGTACGGGTTGTTAAGGGCAAGTACGGGTACCGTCCTGATTCACTTGAAGTACGAACACATCAGTTTCGAATCCGTTCATAAACTGTTTAAGGTTAAACTTGGTGGGAAATGGGGTTATGTCAACAACCGTGATCAGGTTGTTGTTCCGCTCATTTATGATGAGATGGGAGGCTTCTTCAAAGGACTTTCAACCGTACAGATGAATGGCAAATCCGGGTATATAGACCCGAAAGGGGTCGTGGTTATTCTATTAATATATGACCATGCAGATGATTTTCATAATGAGTTTCTCTCCATTGTTTATAAAGGTCGTGTACCCATCGTCCTGAACAGGGAGGGAAAGAAGAACGGCATTCTCTCCTTTTTCTTACGGCTCCTTTTTTGGATCGGTTTTAAAATATTTAGATGGAGCGAAGTGGACAAAGATGAATAAATATGTTCCCTATGAAGGACAGAATAAGCAATCCTGGTAAAGCAAATATAACACCCATTTGGCTGGAGTATATCAACCTAATGGTTGAAGAGATCGTGCTACAAGGTGCCAGTTTTGATAAGAACAAAAAGTGGCTGAAAAAACACTGTGAACTTTACAATGTTGATTATGATGCGGTTGAAAAAGATCTCGTCGAACTTTTTGAAATGCTTCCTGACTACAATCGTGCAACATCCGAATCCATCAGGAGAGTAATCAAAGCAAAAGCAATGCAGTGCTACATAACCGATGATACTTTTAACAAGTTGGTTTCAGCAAACAAGCCTGTTCAGCAGGCAGGACGCGAAAAATTGGAATTTGCACATCACAAAAAGAAACCAGAAAATCCGAAGATGGTCAATGAGGAGGCCGGAAGTCAGGTTGAGGAAGACCGGTTGAGAATGAAAAGAGCCGAAGATGAGCGCAAGAAGGCGGAAAACCTCAAGAAGGTCAACGAGGAGGCCCGACGTCAGGCTGAAGAGGACCGGTTGTTAATGGAAAACGCCGAAAAGCAGCGCAAGCAGGCGGAAATCTTGAAGAAGGCCAATGAGGATGCCCGCAGGAAGGCTGAAAATGAAAGGATTAACAGGGAAATTGCCGATAAGGAGCGAAAGAAGGCGGAAAACCTGAAGAAGGTCAACGAAGAGGCACGCCGACAGGCTGAAGAGGACAGGTTACTGATAGAAACCGCGGAAAAGCAGCGCAAACAGGCGGAAAACCTGAAGAAGGCCAATGAGGATGCCCGTAGGAAGGCTGAAAATGAAAGGATTAACAGGGAAATTGCCGAAAAGGAGCGTAAGAAGGCGGAAAACCTGAAGAAGGTCAACGAAGATGCACGCCGACAGGCTGAAGAGGACAGGCAGAGCCTGGGAAGGGCAGAAAAGGAAAACAACCGGTTAAAACCAGGAACCAAAGGCGAAAAGAAGGGGGAAACAGAAACCGGCCAATTTATCAGGGGTATTACAATCGGATGGATGATCCTCCTTTGCCTGAATCTGGTGTTTGCCTTTGGATTGTTATACCACGAAGGGCTCGACATTGCCATTGGGACTAATCTATTTGTCCATTTCCTGGGGTTTGTCACCGTTGGTGTTGTCGGAAAGGCAATCCTGAAAACGGATGAAAGAATGCTGATTTTTATGGGAACATGTGTACTGGCAGAGTCATTCCTATTGGTTTATTTGAATTTTTTCTAAAATAAAGGTATAATGGAGGAAAAATCCGGCATCAGAAGTCAGATGCAAATTCCCAAATCTTTGGTGGACTATATCAACCTGATGGTTGAAGAGGTACTACTGCGGGGTGACAGTTTTGAAAAGAACAGGAAATGGCTGAAGAAGAACTGCGAACTGGCCCGGATAAACTATGAGGAGCTTGAAAAAGCACTGGATGAGTTCTTTGATGTTCTGAAGGATTACGACAGCACCAGGTCCGAAACCTTCAAACGGGTCGTTGCCGAAAAGGCTGCCCGTTGTCATATTTCGGAAGAGTTGCTTTTAACACTCACTTCGCAGAAAATCGCTGCCCCCACCTGGGTAGATGAAGAACAGGTTAGGGTGACGCACACCATGCCGGAGCCAAAAAATCCGGATCCCCCGTTTGTTTCAGCTGACCCGGCTGTCTCGCTGCGGCCTAACGCGCTGGAGAAAAAATTAACTCCGAGCCTGGTTTTCTCCATCTTGGCAACCATCATTGGAAACGTAATTTTTGGAATCCTGGCAATTATCGAATCCGTAAAAGCAAAACAACGTTTTCTGAAAGCCGATTATGCCGGTTGTGAGAAATCATTAAAATATGCCTATGTGTATCGCTGGATCTCCATTGCTGTCGGGATTGTGTTTTTGATGATTGTATTACTGTGAGGGGGGTATTTGCTCGTAGTCTCGGCCTTACCTGCCAATGTAGGGAAAATTCTGAGAGCTGAAGCTCGTCGGTCTTGAGACCCCTTCCGCATAGGCATGGAATGCTGTTTTGAAGTTTGGAAAGATATCGAAGAACTTTTTGTATTCCGAAAGATATTTCGCCGTTATGCGTTCGTCTGTCAACACAGCATAAAGATAGTACGATGAGGCAATTACCGTGCTGACCGATTCGAACGAATAGTCTTCAAGCATGTTCTTCCGGTGCCCGGGCGAGGATTTCCAGTTTTCAATGATGTCATTTGCCAGCTTTTCATAGGTGTACGACTGACTCCCCAATCCGATAAACTGGACGTTTTCACCTTGAAACATGCTCATGTACATTTTAACCGAATCGGGGTCGGCATAGTCTGATTCGGTATCTTCCCCGTGCCAGATGGCGTTCTGACTGGCCATAACCAATGCATGATGACGGGAAGCCCTATAGTAGTTGTTATTCCATTTCAACCGGGGCCGCTGGTTCTCACGCCTGAACCTGTTGCATAAAGCATGAGTCAGGGTGTCGAGCAGGAAATAATTCAGGGTCTCTTTTCTAATCTGATCCTTTTGTGACTTTGCCCGCTTTGCTACAGGAACATTGTTCCAGATATAGCCGGTAATGGAGCCGGTTTCCCAGCCGGGCACCAAGGTCTTTACAGGGTTTAGGTCAAGGTGGTAATCCCTGCTGCTTTTTCCCCGGGTTGAAAATTCAAGATTCTCACTGAAGGAAGAAAAACCACCGAAGGTTATTGTTTTATTGGGTCTCAGAGTATAGTAGGCTGCCATGTTCAACCCGGTAACATATTCGCCTAAGATGGCCCTTGCCTTTGCCAGCAGATCCAAACAGGTTAGCACGGCGGCAACAGCGGTGTCGGATATGGCATAGATGCCGGCCAGGCTGTCGGCAGCTGCCAGCACCGCCTGGCTGATCTGAAGCTTTAACTCCCCGTTTCCGGGATAGCATTTTTTCAGGTATCCTGAATAATCCAACAGTGAATCAAATTTATATTCACGCCTATACCGGTGCCATTTTACCAGCAAATTATTGTAAATGTCTGTCAGGAGGATACTGTTCGTCGGGAAATAATATATAAGTGTGTCAAATAGCTGGTTGAATTCCTTTTCCCTGCCACTCGCCTGCAACTGCCGGAGCAGCCCGTAGGGTCCGGCAAAATTCTCCGCAGTATCGTTGTTGCCATGCCCGGAATTGAAACGAATGGCACGGGAAACATTGCCGATGGCCTCTTTGTCATGCAGTGCATATGCACAGGCCGCCCTGTCGATAAGGTATTCCCGATGTGTCCGGAGGGTCATTAGGATATCAATATGTGAGGCCGCCTGTTTCCATTGATTTTGCGAGATCTCCTCCCTGTATAAACCAGTTAAGATACCGATGATGTCATTTTCAACCTCCTTGATTCCCAGCCCGGCGGTGTCCTTCCGGCATTTGTTCAACCGTTGCATGGCTAGTACGCTTTTGTTCAGCAGGTTTGTGACATGGCAATCCTTATCCATGTTTTTATATAGTTGTACCAACGACATAGTCTTATAATACAAAACTTCAGTGTGGCTGTTTTTGGACAAAACCTTTTCACACCTGTTTAAACAATTGCAATAATCTTTCTGGTTGTATAATTTTTTGATTTTTACATCCTGCGCTGATACTTTGTTATTCAATATAAGTAACAACAAGAATGATGTAAATAGAATTCCCGGAAATAATTTCACTTTTCTAAACTCCATCCCCTTTGCTCCTGTACATGTTCATTTTTCTTTCTCGCCAAACTCCTGCAACCACCTGTACATGCCATTATTTAAACCTCCACAGAAGCATGCAACATTTGTCCACCGTGGATTCAAAATGTTATATCGATGGCCATATCCTTTAATGCCACTATCAACTAACAACTGGATGACGATTTCTCTTGCAGTCGGTTCAGGAAACATTCCGGCAATGTTTTCACTCCCATGGATCATATTAGGGGAATACTGCTTTATCCGGGCATCGGGCCAGGAACCATCACTACCCTCATGATGGAGCGCCCATTGGTGCTTTTCCTCATCGTCTCCATAGAGGGTGGCAGCGCGATATATACCTTGATCAGGATATAAGATGTTTAGTGGGTTAAGGCCTTTTAAATCGTTGATAAGGCTTACAATGGCATTCAACTCTTCCTCAAATAGGTTGAACCAGATCGTATCTGTTGTTTGCTTGGTAGTTCCATCAATGGTTTGAATCATCGTCTCCAATGAATAATATTTGATACCTATTCCTTCATTTTTGATTCTGTCTTGTGCCTCTTTCAAATCTTTCTGCAAATATTGAATGTAAATTTGCGGCTTCTTCCTTACTACGTTGATTTCATATATCATTTCCCGTTCAACCTGCTTCATGTAAGTGCAATTAGCGGCTGTGTTGAGGTCGGGAAATTGTTGGGCAAAACAGGATGGTAGAAAAAAAATTACAAGGATTAATATGATCAATGGTTTATGCATTATTCAATTTTATAATATACAGCTTAAACTTGAGACTGGTAGATATAAAACAGAAACTACTGATATTAAAACAACTGTAAGAAAAACAGAAAAAATAATGAATTATTGTCGTTCCTTTGGTTTTCCGGAAACCGGACTTTTTAAAACTTTAACTTTTGCCAAGATATTAATTCCTGAATCGGAATGCTCTATCGGTTAAGAACCCTTCGCTAATCCACGCCCGATATTTTATTTTTTCTTGCCTAGGAAGGCATGGATTCAGCCCATACCAATGGATGGGTTCATTTCTCCTTTTATGGCAAAATTATAAATTGATTCAGGAAAAGGTTACTTCTATGCAAATAAACTTAAACCTTAACCGTTTGACCCCATTTGTATTGCTGGTTGGGAAAGTAAGTTTTGGAATTGTTACTACCTATCGTCAATAAATAAAATTCGTGAATTTAAGATTCAATACAAGTTACAACGGATCATGAAACCCGGCAATAACTCCACTCAATGTTATGCAAATTGTTTGCACAAAAAAAGGGTTTCAGATGTTGAACCTTCTGAAACCCTTGCTACTGCTGTCTCCTCGCCAGGACTCGAACCTGGGACCCATTGATTAAGAGTCAGTTTTTGACTATTCATTGACTTTCATCGACATTCATTTAGTATACTATATATCAATTATATACAATTTCCATTTTAATATCTTTTCTCACACTTTTGTTGCTTATTTGTTAATTTGTTTGTACTTTTGTTTGTACTAAATTTTTCCTTTGTGAAAGCATCTGTTACAACCGGTATAATTCTTGAGACTCGGAAAGAGCTTAAGAGTGGGCTTTACCCAGTGATATTAAGAGTTATGCATAAACGCAAGTACAAGACGTATACTTGTGTTTATAAACCCGACCCTTTAAAGCCCAGTCCTGAAATTTTATGGTTGCCAGGGAAGAGTATATCAATGACAAAAGAGGAATACGCTCAAGTATTCGCAAAGCGAACATCGAACTTAAGTAAAGCAAAGCGAGCCTTTCTCAATACGATTGAAGAAGCTGCATGGGATGTGATACGTTCTTTGGGTGATGGTTTTTCATTTGAACTATTTGAAAAGAGTTTTTCAGCAAAAAAAATTGATGTGACTGATGTTTTTGCTTCGATGAAAGCAAGGGCTCAAGAACTCCGACTGGAAGGCAGAATAGGTCACGCCAATGGATTTGATTTTGCTGCAAAATCACTTGAGAAATTTGCAGGTACTCCAACTTTAGCCTTTGGAAATATCACCGTTGATTTTCTCAAGCGTTATGAAAAATGGATGCTGACTGAACCGAGGGTAAAAGACTCTGAAAAAACACACAGTCTAACCACTGTCGGAATGTATCTAAGGAATTTAAGAGCTGTTTACCGACAAGCAGAACAAAACGGAAATATTAAAACTGGTCATTATCCTTTTGGTGATGGTCGTTATGTTATTCCAACAGGACGTAACATAAAAAAAGCGTTGACCCTTCAAGAGGTAAGACTAATTGCCGATTACAATGCTGTACCAGGTTCCATTGAGCAAAAATATCAGGACTACTGGCTTTTCTCCTATTTATGTAACGGAATCAATATAAAAGATATGGCACGTTTGACGTATGCTAATATACAAGGCGATACCATTGTTTTGAATAGAGTAAAGACTGAAAGGGAACGTCGTAAGCAGCCTCGACCTATTACGATAATAATCACTAAAACAATTGACACTATCATAAAACGTTGGGGAAATAAACCTGACAATACAGACCAGTATGTTTTTCCGATTTTCACAACAGATATGACTATTGAGCAGCAATACAAGCAATCGTTGTTGACAATCAGGCAAATAAACAAATATATAAGACTGATAGCTGCAAAAGCTAAGGTCAAAATAGACGTAACAACTTATACCGCCCGACACTCATTTGCTACGGTTTTAAAGCGTTCAGGTGCCTCAATTGAGTTTATCAGTGAACAGTTAGGACATAGCAATATTAAAACAACAGATAGTTATTTATCTGATTTTGAAACTGATGAAAAAAGAAAGTGGGCAAATATGTTGCTACCTGAAATTAATAATGAGAATTGAACAAATTGGCTTTTAAAAGAACGTGTTTATGGATATACTAAATATTACACTCTTTACCCTTGATTTTGTTAAAGATCTTCTTGGTAAGCAACTGGAAAAACGGATAGCTTATGATTGTATAGTTTTTGACGCTCCCTTTCGTTTACTTGACTATTTTGAACTTCACAAAGAGGTACTAAAAACACCAAATGAGATAAGTCCTGCTGTTAACTATACTCTGAAACAAATTCTTCAGCTTGCAGAATTAAACATAAATATTTATACGGAGTTCATTAATAGTCAGGAACGTAATGTTTTTACGCATGAGACCTCTTTTTGGAAAATTAGTTTACCTTGGGATATTGACCGTTTAGAATCAGTAAATTCTTTCACGAATCCATCTCAACATCTTGAAAATTATTCCTTTATTGATTTCTGTGTAAAAGTAGCAGAGTTACTAACAGAAATATTGCCTGATGATCCGTTAAAAGTTCGTTACAAAGCTTCCAATGCACAAATTGCGCTGTTTTTTTATTGCATGATTGAAGGAAAATTGATTAAACGCCCAGGCAAACAAGGCTGGCAATCATTAATCCGAAACACGAAATATAAATTTCCTGGGAGACTAACAAATAAAATAAGCTCATCGGATGTTTATAATCTGATCACAAAAGTTGGAAGAGACCACCCAAAAAACCCTTTAACAAAAGTCAATCTGGTGTTTTGTATTGACCATCTCCTGATAAAACATCCTGCTGCTTTACGGTTTGCTGAGGACCAGTTGGCCAGCCTGGAAAAACAATAACGCTTACTTTTTTTCATTCCATATCATTCTGTAATACATTTCGTTAGCTTAAAGTAAGTACCTTTCTGGATACTTACCCATTAATATCTATTTGTTCCTTTGCCTTGTTTTTAATCTAATCACATGGCAACTGAAGAACAGATATTATTTAGCCTCCCATTATCGAGGATGGAACCTATTTTTAAAGGTTGGATACGTGATGTATTGAATACCACTGTAGGTAATACCAATACTCCAGCAATCACAAAGGACCAGTTTTTAACCATCAAAGAAGCCGCCACATTACTAAAGTTGGCGGTACCTACCATTTATTCTATGGTTAGCAGGAGGGCAATTCCGTATATGAAAAGGAGTCAACGTTTATATTTCTCAAGAGATGAACTCACCAAATGGCTCATCGACGGCAAACGTTCTACAATAGAAGAAATCAAGGTCGATGCACTTAAAAGCCTGGAGCGATGAAAAAAAACCGGATTATATTTCATAACGAAACCGGCTCTGTCAGTAAACCTGAAGAGACACAGTTTTCACTGTTCACGAATACAGAGTTAGAGGCCTTTAGGATTCAGATCAGAGAACCTGAAAGTAAAATAAACAACCTTTTCATTAAATACACACACCGCTACAAAAAGTACATGTTTTCACTTTCAGAGGCAGCGCAACTTCTTGGTATTACTGAAGTACACCTAAAAGCACTGCAAGCCCATGGCGAGATAATTGGTAGAAAGTCAGGAAAAAAGTACCGGTTCTATGCTGGCGATATACAAAGGTTTCTACAGACCTGCATCAGGCGTATGGCAAGGTGAGATATTCAAGACTCGCTGCTTGGTCTTGAGTGTAGAGTAAAAGCAGCCAATATTAATCATTAAAACAATTTATATGTTAACTGCGAATGTTAAATTTAGTGATCGTCCCCTGGTAACCACACCAGCTGGGTCATGTCAAGATGCTGTTACAGGAGAGAAACCCTGCAAACAAGTGAAACCTGTTAATCTTACGATTACCCTGACAATCGAAATCAGCCTGCCAGGCAACCCGAATGAAAGGTCTGGATGCCATGCAGTAGATGGTTTACAATGCCACCATGGCAAAGAGGAATCTTGTCCTATGAATCTTGTAAGACCTGTAGTAAAACACAAAAACTGATTGACAACAGAGCGGTGGTATTAATTGCCACCGCTTTAACTTCTAAAATAAACTATTATGACAACAAAAACTATAACAGATAAAGAATTAAAAGAGTTAATTCTCGAAAAGACCAATATGGGGCTGGATTACTACGAATCCGTTGATTTGATGATGGAGAAAATATCAGCAAAGCTTTACAGATCAAAGCGGAACCCATTCTATATGAGGGAAGAAGAGGTAGATATTTATTGGTTAAACAACCAATGGTACTACAAGTATGACCTTGGTAAAGAGTTAATAATTGGAGATATCTTTAAAATGTGTGCCCGTTTGAACAGGCTGGACGAGGTGAAAGACATTGTTAAAGTCTGCGCCATTATTGATGCTGAACTTGAATTGGGGCTTATGCCAGCCATTGAAATCAAGATCAAATCCGAGGAATCCGAAACTTCCGATGGTACACAAAACACCACGGAAGGTAACCCTGTATTACCCCGAATTTCCACCACCATAAATGCCTCTTTGCCTGAGTTCCTGAAAGACTTGATGGCATTATTCCAGTCAAGGCAGGATAAAGACCTGTTGCTTCTTTCTACTCTGACAGTACTTAGTGGCTGTTTTCCAAAGGTATATGGTAAGTACGCCAGAAAAAAGATTCATCTTAACATTTACACCATGATTGTCGGACCTGCCAGTGCTGGTAAGTCCGTTGCAAAGTGGGCAAGAGTGTTAATGGAGAATATTGAAAACGCTTATGAGGAACTTGGCAAGATGTTGTTTTTCCCTGCAGATGTAAGCTTTGCTTCATTGATAGACAGCCTTGCCTATAATTTAGGGCAGGGTATTATATTTGCCTTTGAAGCAGACACCATGACACAAAATTTCACGAAAGAGTGGGGAAACATCCACGCCTTGCTTCGTCAGGCTTTTGAACATGAGCGATATGAAAATATGCGTAAAGGTGAAAAGGGTCAACGTCCAATTACCCTGATATTAAAAAAGCCTGCACTGACTATTCTATTAACGGGTACACCAAACCAGGTTGTGTCCCTAATCCCGGATACAGAAAACGGACTGTTTTCAAGATTCAATTTTTACCAAATGGAATTTGACCCTACCTGGAATAGTGTTTTCCCGGACGGCGATGATGAAGGGGCAGACATATCTTTGGATGAACTGCTAACACCGTTTAAAATAAAGGCGTTAGATATTTTCGAATCTTATAATGATTCTGCTACGTCGACAATTAGCTTTGATCTTAGCAGAGAACAAAAGCAACGATTGGATACACATTATGCAGCATTGTCTGAACGCTTTAAGATGCATACAAAAACCAATGCAATTGCTACAATCAGGAGGCAAGGGGTGGTGTGTTTTCGCTTGGCGGGTATTCTAACTGCTGTAAGGCAATACCAGGAACACGGTTCTGCATTGATCTGCACTGATGAAGATTTTCAAACAGCCTTGACCCTCTCTGATATTTTTTCGCATCACGCGTTTGCAATTGCTCGACAACTACCTGGAGCTTATCAGAAGCGATTGTTTGGTCAAAAGGGAGCGTTCTTCAGAAACTTACCCAAACAGTTTAACCGCCAAGAAGCGAACAAGGTTGGAGAGGATTTGGGGATCAAAGAAAACACTGTGGAGGGATACTTAAAGGATTTGCAACCTGAGTACCTTGAACATCTGAAGCATAACCTGTATAAAAAAGTTCAGTAACGGTTCGGATTTATCGGATTCACCGGATATGAAGAAAATTTCTAAAATTTTTATAAAAAATTCGCAAGCATAGGCTTACTCAGCAAAACCCCCACTACCTCTTGGGGTTGGGAAAGTCCCACCCCATAGTAGAATGTCAAATCCTAAAAAATCAGATCATGGTAACCGTATCAAGTTTTCAGGCAAGAAAAAGAGCAGATGGTAAGGAGTTCTTCACGTTAAACCTTCAGGGTGATGTGGAATTTGTAAAGTCAAACACTACAGGCAACTTTTACGCCACAGCGTTTAAAGGAAGTATTACAACAACTTTTACAGAAGAGACTTGCAAAGCTCTTGTCGGCAGGTCACTTCCAGGTAAAATTCACCGTGTTGTATCAGAGCCTTATTCTTACACAATTCCCGAGACTGGTGAAGTAGTCACCTTGACTCACAAGTACCAGTTCACTCCTGAACAGGCTCAAACGATGGAGCAAGTAGTCTTTGCACCAGAGCCTATTGCAGTCCTTGCGTAAGACTCTAACTACATTGTAATTAGGGAGATTCTCTGTTAAAGAGCTTCTCCCTTTTTTTTGAACTTATATACACATGGAAATACAAATAAATACATCACCCTACTCCCTGCTGGTTATAAATGCCAGTGGAGGTCTGATCAGATTGATCTGCCCGTTCAGGGTAGTTTTAAAAGAACCAAATGCCGGTAAAACAACACTGAAGATTTTAATAGTTGACGCTGTACATAGTTCCAAAGAACACCTGCTGGTTTACATAATCCAGAAACAGCCATATCCATACAGCCTTTTTATCATTCTGCTTTGATACAAATCGCCTTTGTCAATGTTTTAATCCTTTTTTATGATCCGCTTGGAAGCTACTAACAAAATGTAACGTATGATTATACTCGGTGTAACAGGAGATGATACAGTTGAAGCAGATTGTAATTATGAAGTACGCCTGACAAATGAGTATTTGAAGAAAATATCATAAAGGGTTACATCTCGTCACCATAAATGTGTCATGCCTGACAACCATCGTAACATCCTGTATTATTATTAAATAGCTATTAAGATCAAGTAGCTCATAGCAGTGACGATAACTGTTTTACCAGATCAATCGAAGAATCGTAATAATCCCTGTTACAAAATGCGAGCAAAATGATGTAATCACTTCTTAATCTACGCAATGGTTTTGCTCACAGCCTATGTATCTAATTCAATATTTGTAACGCATACAGGCAATATTGCAGAACTGAATAAAAATAACCCTTGGCACCCACCGATGAAAAGGATTTGAAAGAAATCCGGATTCACTTACCAGTCACATCAGGTATTTAAGTTTCGATCGGTAAGGAAAGCCTGTAGTGATTCACATTGGATATGCTCTTCACTTTGCATTCAAAAATGCGATATAACCCTGATTATGCTATAGACAGTGAGAGAAATATGCACCGAAAAATGGCAATACACGCAGCTTTTTAAATCATACGACATGAAAAATATAAACCACCTAAATCCCCGATAAACATGGACACCACTACTAACCACATAGTAATCAATGGTTTTAAAACAGAAGACAAAGTTCGAGATAATTCATACTATACCCGCTTTACAGATAATGATATTGAGGAGCTGGCGAAATATGCCTTTGATTTAGGTTATACGATTGTGCCAGAACTTATTACAATAGATACCGATCATCCCATGAGGTTTAAAATATCATCCAAAACTCACCCTGACCTATATGGCTGGATTTCAAAGGTCATTGAAAAGAAAGATGACCAGTGGAAGGATGCTTATCTTTATGGCTTTTACCGTCATGGATCATTCAGGAATAAATACCCAATTACATTCAATGTTCAAAGTCACTTAATGCGTGGTGTGATAAAAAGAAACACAATGAAGAATCCCCGTCAGGAAGTTTATTACAGAACAGTCTTTGGCATATTTGCCCTGGAACAGCAGATTGATCCCATCAGTTTTGTTTTATCCTGGCTATCCAGCTGCAATTTCCAACATGTATGATATGGCTCCGGTAATTAAAGTTTAACAACAGCGGGAAAAGGTCTCCGTGGTCTTAAAACGTAACATGGAGACATTCCGGATACCATTAAACTGAAACTTCTGGGGTTAAGTGTAGAGGACATCTGCAGCAATGTTGTTTTGTTCAACGTGGACTTCATGCTGGGCACCGAGAGTCACACGAAGTGCTATTTATTACAGGCTCGCCTACTTCGGAACCAAATGGCTGAATCTCTGCCCTGAAGAATATAAGTCATGAGAAGGTTAAAATTATTGTTCACTTTTTGGCATACGTGCATAAACAAAGCCAATAGCATGGTGTCCGTCTTTAAATGTTAGTTTAGCTTGAATTAGCATTGGTCCCCAATAATGAAATGAAACGCAATAATTTTGGTTGGTTTCTATGGTTGCTGTTTGAACTCTAAACATGTCACCAGCAGACCACTCAACTTTAATCAACTCCTCTTTAGAGTTCAACTTTTTACCATGAGGAACAATCCACACTCTTGCTTCATATGCTTGCTGCGGTATTAGAGAAGGCATTACTTCAACCACTGGCATTTGCCCTCTCATTCTTTGATAATAAGGCACCCTTTCGTCCGCTTTCCAACTTGCTACTGTTGCTTTTTTTACAGTCGGGAACGATTTATGTGGAGCAACAACCTTTTCACTGACATTTACAGTTTCCCATTTCCATAAATCAGGAGTAAGTTGACCCTTTAAACCTCTTCGCTTTAAACCTCTTGTTATCACCTTTACTCTTGCTTGTCTTGCAGCAGGATGCCATTTGATTTGGATGACACCATAAGTGTTGCATGAATTAGTCGCGTCGGGTAATTCGGAACTACCACAACTACCAGCAGCAATAACTAATTGAGGGATTTTGGTTTCGTTTACATCCCACAAAGGCAGTGGGTCATAAGAAAAGATGTGGGGATAGTGCTTATGTCCATGAAGAATTAAATGAAAATCAAACTCACTAAGAAGTTCTAAAAGATGTCTTGCATTAACAACGGAATCTATTCCTCGACCAGGTTCAATAAAGGAAGGAATCAATACAACATGGTGATGTATTAGTGCAATCTTTATATAATTATCATAGCCAACATTTGTTTTAAATTCTGCTAAATGCCCTCTCAATTTTGCAATTGCATTCATTGCCACTTGTCCTCTGCTTTTATCTATTGTATCGTTCTGAACATAGGTACAACAATTAATCTCTGCAACCAAAATTTTATTGTTTGCCTTTTCAAAGGTATGAAGTTGAGTAATTGTTAATGGCTCGTGAGGTAAAAATGGAGGCCTAATACCTGCAAAAAATTTGTTGTAAAAATTCGCATAAGGTTGAAATCTTTCGTCGGGTGTGGGTTTTGTAAATACGACATCATGATTTCCAGGAATGAAAAACACATCGGATTTTTCCAATTTCTGATTTAAAACTGTACTATTACTAACCTTATTTAGGAAATCTAATGCTTCTTCAAACTCTTTATGATCAGCTTGCTGAGTAAAGTCACCTGTTGCAACAATAATCACTGGAGGTTCGCTTTTTACAACTGATGACGTTTGATCTGTAAATGTGGCTCCGAAATCAGATGCCAAGTCATCAATCACCAACTTACTAAGTTTAGGAATACCGTCACTTGAGGCTGTATTGTCCTCAGGGTTGCAAATATGGTGTGAGCCAAAGTGCAAGTCAGAAAAATGAATAATTGTAATCTGATTAGTATAGTCACTCATAATAGCTATCATATAGAAATCTAACCCCTACAGCTGCAAACTTGAATTTATCATTTTGGTTGTTGTCTTTGTCAGATAAACGAATTAGTGAGCCTTGAACAACTTTTTGATTACCTGGTCTTAGTTCAAGATTCAAGTTTGCCTCATCTGAATTTTCAGAATATGAACCTCTTAACTTTCCACTCCATTCGTTCCAGACTTTTGCTTGAATTGTGGATGGACCGGCATTAAAAATGAGAATATGTGTTGGCTGATTGCCTTCTACGACAATCGGGTCATGGTCGCCAGTTACTGGTATTACTGAATGATACATGTCTTTTTTATTTATTTGTGTCCCTATTTATTTGAAGTCAGTCTGTTCAAGGTTAACATCGTCACTAAGCCTTGCCGCTATTACCAAGTAATAACCCCAAATTTTTGCTTATCTGTGATTTTATCCTTCGCAGAAATCCTTGTCATCCATTATGTTTCCGAATTAGCGCCGTGATTTCAAAAAACAATGTGTTTCATAACAAACAATAAATTCACCCATAGATCTGACCTGATTTAAGATGACCTCTTTTTACGGAGAAGGGTAACTCCTGACTATATGCAGAGTAGGCAAATGTTTTGATGCAGGGGTATCATGTGCAATTCTTTTGAGGGGTTAAAGTTACATTATTTTTCACACGCAACACTTTTCTGATATTTTTTATCCCTGTTGCATCCCAAAAATGAATGCCATTCGTCTCTTCATTCTTTCAATCCAAACCAACCCTTTATGAACGCCGATATTAATCAAATGCAGCAGGGTAACAAAGAGTCCAGAGATGTAT
Source organism: uncultured Bacteroidales bacterium (assembly GCA_903875045.1). GTDB lineage: Bacteria > Bacteroidota > Bacteroidia > Bacteroidales > FEN-979 > CAIVAT01. The sequence goes on along the minus strand of CAIQUS010000164.1, from coordinate 4,162 downwards.
CGATTGACCTGGAGTTTGAACTATATCTATTTGATCTATACATCAATGATCATATCGAGAATCAGTTACAGCGACTAATGGAGGACAGGTTAACAGGTCCTTTGAACCATTTTACAGTCCAGCTAATTTCTACCCAAACTAAACTTTAATATGCAACCAATTGAACCAGTTAAAGCTGTCAGAATTGTTACAAACATTTTGGAGGCATGCAGGGATATTACCTATTTATCTCTTGAAGCATTCAGATGGCTCCATTTGAGAGCAGGGTTCATCTCACATTTTGACCTGGAAGGATTTATCGAAAATTACCAGTCCAGTCTAAATTTGCGGGAGAACATCCTTGCTAACCAAATCCATAACACCTGTTGCAACCGCAGTAAAAAGGATAGAGATTATCCGTATTACGTGCAACAGTGTGAGATGTATCAGCAAATCGTCGAACAACTGATTGCCGATCCATTGAAATTCATTCAGAAACAACGTACCGATGAATTCTGCATTGAATTGTCGAAGGAACAGCAAGAGGAGATTCACAAAATCACGCTCATTACCCACCGTGGAACATCCTCAGTGTTTTGCGATACCAATTTTCTAATAAACCTGCAAAACAACATCTCACATCATCTAAAATCCTGTGAACATGAACTACAACAACCATTTACCCATGCAAATGTGGTGTGAGGATGATAAACCCGCATCCAAAATACTGCTGAAAGGCAAAGCTGCACTTTCAGATGCTGAATTGCTATCCATAATCATCGGAAATGACGGTTTTAGGAATAGGTCAAGCCTTGATGCTGCACGATTAATTCTGAACCATGCTAAAGATAACCTTGCGGAGATAGCTAAATTTTCAGTTTCTGAGCTTACCACTACTGGGAAAATAACTACAGCTCAGGCTACAAGGGTTATCACTGCTTTTGAAATTGGCAGGAGACGCAGTACCTCGGAAGTTATTTTAAAAGAGAAAATCGCATCATCGAAAGATGCCTATGAAATATTCCGGTCTGTACTCACTGATAAACCCTACGAGGAATTTTGGGTAATCCTGCTGAACAGGGCAAACAAAGTACTGCAAAAAGTTCAGATCAGCGAAGGTGGTATTTCAGGTACTGTTGTTGACCCCAAAAAGATTTTCAAGATTGCCTTGGAGAACCATTCGTCGGGAATTATCTTAGGTCATAATCATCCTTCCGGGGCTACATTCCCAAGTGAAGCTGACCAGAAAATTACCAAAAAGCTTGTCAATGCGGGAGTGCTTCTTGAAATAACTGTTCTGGATCACCTTATCCTAGCGAATGACATATTTTACTCATTTGCCGATGAGGGGACACTTTAATTTTTGGCAAATAATAAGAATCCACCTGTAGTTAAAATCTAACACGATGATAACAGATAGTGAAAAGAAAGCCCTTCAACTGGCAAAGAAGGTGTTTGAACATTTTACCCATGATGCCCTGCCCATTGCCAGGGAAATTCTTGCAATGGAGCAGGAATTTGCAGTAAGACCTGTAGTTGTGCACCAAACGAATAGTTTGGTTAGTCCATTGAATGAAGTAAAGAAAGCAGATGACCTTGCAATTAGTGGGCTACTAAACGAGTTTCCAACATCAGATATGTCTATCATTGGCATTGATGATCCTGCACAGCCAGTAAAACAACTGGATCAGGAACTGGTATATCAATCACAGGACGATTTTCCTTTTTAATCACAAAACAACCAACAATTATGTCACAAGGAGTTATAAGATCAGTTACACCGCAGATGAATGGCGGTATCCAGCAGTCATGGCAGAACAAATTCACCGGTAAACCAAACTATGGGTTTTACATTGTTTTTGATGATGGAACCAGCGGAAACTGTGGATCAGAGAAGAATGTGTATCCATTACAACCGGGAACCGAAGTTACTTATGAGATCTCATCATCCAACGGGTCAAATCATATCACCAAAGTAAAGAGGGTGGAACCTTTTGTAGGTTACAATGGCAGTGCTGGTAACAATGGATTTGGAAATGGCAATGGCAATGGTAAAACGTACAATGATCCTGGAACAGTCAAACGGATTGCATTTTCAATGTGTCAGGCGATTGCCCGTTTACACTTCACTAATGCTGGTGTACCACCAAGAACCATCGAAGATGTCAATACACTGGCAGGTATTTATCACCAGTGGGTTACTTCCAATGTTCAGGATAATGACCCTCATTTCCGTGATATTATCTCTCGGAAGTATTATGCTTTGCAACTCGCTGTTGAGTGTATTCCATTCTCTGGACTTGGGATTGCAAGGAAAGAGCAGGTAATTGAATCAGCCGAAACTTTTCTTAAACCATTAAAGGAGATTGGTCATGCAGTCACCGTCTGAACCAACAATGACAAGCCCTTTCAATGAATTTGTGGGGCTGTTTGATCATATCACATCCAGTTCATCACTACAGGCTTATTGGGAAGAGGAAGCAAGTAACGTTAAACTTCCCCCAAAGATTGACCTTTCGCCTGTCACTGGTAGGATCACTGCACTGCGAATCTCAAAATCGCTGGTAAGGCAACTGATTTATAAAGGTGAACCATACCCGGTTTGTCCCTGCAAAATCTATCATACAGTTCTTCTTAAGGATGTTCAATTTCCACCGTCAGACTCCATGATCAAAGGTTTGTATTTTGAAAGTAAATGTCTGGGATTATCGGCAGATGGCAGTGCAACCATTGATTTACCCCGTCACAAGAAAACCGGTGCTAAACTGGCTGATCATGATAGGATTGATCAGGCAGTAGAGCGATTCTTTCAGGTGACAAAAGAATATGGGTTGATCGTACAGAAAGATCAAACTCAGGTTTACCATAAACGCCGGTGGATTGATCAGCTCCACAACTGGAATATTCCGGTTTACCTTGATGGCACATTGGACTTCATTTCACCTATTGCTACTCCAGGCTATTCATTTGAATCTGCTACCATAGATTTGAAACTAACCAAGGATAAAGATGTGTGTGATTCATTCAGCAATGGTTTATTTCATGCCACTCCATGGGGTAATATGGAAATGGCTGATTTTACCGAAGCAATGATTTACAGGTTGATTTTCGGGAAGCCATTTGTGTATCTGGTCTTCGACTATAAACGGGAAAATCCGGGCTTTAAGGATATTCCGATCATCACAGACATCAATGATCCTGACCCACAAAAAGCTGCCAAAGCAGGTATTCGCATGGCTGATTTACAAAACACCATCAGGTGGGTCATAAATGCCATTCTGGGGTGGGAATCTATGGGCTGGGCTATGACACCAATTGCAAAAGTTTGTGCCACCTGCCCAATCTCAGACTGCAAGAAACGCAATGAAAATTCCGAGGTATGAAAACCGATGAAATCATTGACTGGGTAGAAATTCTTGAAAATGAGAACAAGGCACTTCGGGTAAAAAACAATCACCTGAACCAACAGGTTAGGAATTTGAGGGACAGTCTGGAAAGTGCCTTAAACATTTTGGACCCTGAGCAGCTTAGGATCATTCGTAAGGATATTTGTGATTTTAACTAATTAAAAATCAATCAAAATGCATAATCTAAATTTTAATAACGACACACAGAGGTATTCATTTGTCAGTGCCAAGGAACCTGCATGGCATCATTTGGGGCAAATCCTTGACCATGTGTTTACAGCCAAGGAAGCAATTGAATTTGGTGGACTTGATTTTACCGTAGAGAAACAAAGGTTGATTACTGAAAAATGGCTTGATGTTCCTGATTATTTTGCGACTGTAAGACAGGATAACAATGATGTACTGGGATTGGTTGGTAAAGATTATACCATTGTCCAGAACCGTGATGTATTCTCGTTCTTTGATCAGATTGTGGGAACAGGTAAGGCGATTTATGAAACAGCTGGTTGTCTTGGAAAGGGGGGTATGATTTTCATCACCGCCAAACTGCCTGAAAAGATTGTCATTGGCAATGATGGACCTATTGAAAACTATTTGGTTCTTTGCAGCTCCCATGATGGATCAATGGCAATTACAGCGTTCTTTACACCTGTAAGAGTAGTGTGCCAAAATACGCTCAATGCAGCGTTCAGCAACAATACTAATCGTGTAACTATTCACCCCCTGTTTTTTAAATCCAAGGGTTATTAACAATTTTCAGGCTTGTTGTCCTGTTT
>CAIQUS010000163.1 GCA_903875045.1 uncultured Bacteroidales bacterium | reverse complement strand
TGCTTTCGGCTATAAAATTCCGGTCATTACGGCTCTTTCGGGACTTGGGAAATTGCTTCCCCGCACCCTTTAGAATTACTACATGCCCGGCACACCAATCATTTCAGCCCTTCGGGCTTTTGATCGTTGGAATGTCATTCCCAGCTTCACAACACAATCCCGTAGAGATGAAATGATTGTAGTAGTCAACCAAAGTGAATTGCAACATAATCCCGAAGGGATGAAATGATTGTAGTAGTGAACCATAGTGATTTGCAACAAAATCCCGAAGGGATGAAATGATTGTAGTAGTGAACCATAGTGATTTGCAACAAAATCCCGAAGGGATGATATGATTAGATTTTCTATTAGAAACTTTTGAAAACCCTCATGAATATTGAATTATCATGACACTCGGGTAACTCCGAACTTGAATTCATTACAAACAGTCAATAACAAATACTTACATCATGAATAACCTCGACGAACTGAAAGGGCTGAAACGCATCAGCGAAATAAGTGTTGGCACCTCGCTGATTATTACACCCTTGTCAATCATTTTTTCAATGATCACAGGTTCGGTAACCCTGATGATTTACTTCATCTGGGCAGCAGCAGCCATTGCCGTAAAAATTTTTGCACTGGTTTCCATCAGGATCATGATGAAACAAAATCAATTCATGTTTCCGAACGGGACCGGGAAACTGGAGAATTTTTCATCTTTTTTCTTCGGAATCTCCATTGTGCCCCTCGGGGCTTATTATCTTGCCTCCTCAATCGGCAGGCTGTTTTCACCTTTACAAAGCGTCACCTATCTTCTGTGCCAGGTTCCGGTCGCCCTGTCGCTTATGTTTACATTGATGCTGATTATATGGACAAATCGTGTTATCAGAAGTAATCATAATCCCTCCCCGTTACTGAAAGCCTATTTTATCAACTTCAAGGTTTCCATTACATCGGACTCATTCCTGTTCGTGGCTTTTCTTTCAGGATACCTTTTATCTGTTTTTGGATATGAGTTTCTCAGTGTCCGGGTTGATCCGGTTTTGTCGGTCTTACTGTCACTGTATATGATCCGGGTTGGCCTGCCCCTCATCATCGACAATTTCCGTGCGCTGATCGATCTGCCTCTTCCGGAAAAAGATATGCTCAAAATACTTAAAGTAACTGTCGAGTTTAATAGCGAATATTCAGATTTCGGCATGCTGTTTTCAAGGCAGAGCGGAAAACAAAAATTCATTGAGATAGAATTACTTTTTGATCCGGGAACTACTCTTGAGAAAATCAGCCAGGTTGAACGAAATATGGCGTCGAGATTAAACCAGGATATGCCGGATATTCGTTTCAGACTGATACCAAAAGTCCTGGATGGAAAATATGTCAATTGATTCTGCGGGTTGTCGTGGTCAGCTTTCCCTTACTTTAAAAGTGTTTGACATTCCTTGCAATTGATTGCATTATCCACTCCTGAAAACCCGAAACCGTTCCAGCGATAAACTGCTGAACGTGTTTCATTATTTAACGGATCAGGGTTAATAAATGAATCCTTCCGATGGATTGCACACAGAATTCCCTCGTTTCCCGGAATCAGGACGGCATCAAGCAAAGGCCAGGCCAATGCTGAACCTCTCCAACGGGCTATGAGCCCATTTCGGGCAACGCTGTAAACATAAGGCCGGAGACCTTTTTCCCGGTCCATGTTCGAATAATGCCTTTCAAGGGACAGGATATACTCATTTTCTCCATCCAGTTTCGCAATTTCCATTGATACCATTGGAAGCGGGTGAGATTGCCAAATTCTTTTTCCGTTCACGAATGCTTCCAGGGATATTTCCCCGGAGGATAAGAAATGTGTTGGTGCAGCTTGTATGGAAATACCCGACACAGCCGATGTTTGTCTCATGGCCAGGGTGCCGGATTCCAGACATGAACTATCCGTCAGTGCCGGAAAGAATGAATTTGGGGCCGTGTGTGTTTTCAAACAGCAATACGAAAGAATCCCATCCTTGATGACACAGTCAACAACGAAACCTTCCTTTGTGCCTGGATATTTCTGATCAAAAACATGATTTCCCAGGGAGAAGAAGACGGGTTTACCATCAATGATCCCGGGTTTTTGGATGACATGCGGATGGTGGCCGATGATCATATCCGCTCCCTGGTGAATCAGCCATTGAGCGGCCTCCCGTTGATCTTTGTTGGGCCATTCAAGCAATTCGCTCCCCCAATGGATGCTCACGATCACAAGATTTGACAGATTTTTTGCCAGGCGGATTTTTTGACTTAACGGGATAGAAGGAATATTTTGGCTGACATGATCCTGGCCGGGAACCAGGTTAACCGTGATGATGGCGATTACAGTTTCTTCAAACCGGAAAAACCGGGGTGAGTTTTCAAAATCAATTGCAAGAATGCCGGCCCCGGACAATTGGCGAATGGTTCGGTCTCTGCCGGCGGAACCTAAATCCATGTTGTGGTTGTTTTCAACGGAAAGTGCAGTAAACCCGGCTTCCCTGATCATTGGGATATAGGATGAAGGAATGGAAAATGTCATCGAAGATGACGGGCTTGTATGACTGATTGTGTCGGCTACCGCGCATTCTAAATTGCCGAAGAGCAGGTCGGCAGAATGCAGCCCGGGTTTCAAATGAATCCATGGCGAAAGCTGCCGGTTGTCAATTTCCTGTCTGACATTTCTCGACAGCATGATATCTCCGGTAAAGACCAACCTTATTTCCCTGCCGCACCATCCATCGGTTTGAATGAACAGGAGCAGGAAAATCGAAGATGTATAAACTAATATCCGGAATTTGCCGGATAAGATAAAGGTTGTTCCGTTATCATGGGTTTTATCCATGGAAGAAAGGATTGAGTTTTTAACCTGTTTCGCCAGTCATTGTCATCAAGAAGCTGATTTGAATTGAATTCATAGTAGGAATAGACCGACCCCTTCACAATTTCATGTCTGCCATAAAACGGGATGACGTAATCCCATTCCAGCGGGTTGCCAACTGCAGCATTCAGGTAGGAAACCAGCCTGTCGCCGGCGACATCTGCAATTTTTGGCATCGGATCAGGGGTTGATAGTGCATATTCGGGGTTGGAAAGACTTTTAAATATCAGAAAACAATGCTCTGCGATTGCCCCGATATATAGTATCTGCTCATATTCTTTGGAAGAAAGCACCAGACCATTCCGTTCTTTCTCAGCAATCAATTTGAATTCCCTTGCGGTCTCTGTCATTTCCTTTAAACGTTTGGTTATCCCTTCATACAATGATCCTTTTGCCGGTTCAAATGGTTCATGAACATCCGGGGATTCAGCAATACCTGCAGGTAAATATTTCATGGTCGTTTCGAAAAGATCAGCAATCGCTTCAAAAGTATAAGGATCAGGTTCTACATACCCTCTGGGTGCCCGTAAAATGATTGGTTCAAAACCGGCCTCGCCGCATTCAGCAGCCGATCGTTCATTGACCAGACCAGTTGCATGGCGAAGTGTTGCCCAGGATGCTAATCCGGTTTGAAGTCTTTTTAACTGCCAGAGGTTCTCATCCAGGTTGTTATTGGCTGAACGGACGGTGTCGGCCCATTGAACGGCAAGTGCATTTATCCAGCGGTCATATAGATTTGAGTTTATTGTGTTGACTTTTCCAAGGGTTTTGAAATTGTCCTGCAGATTGCCAATAACTTTCCTCAGGGGTGGGTACTTTTCAAAATCATCTTTTAACAATGATACAGCCAAACCATTTCCCAAAGATGCTGCAAGATCCAGTCCTGACGGGATTAAACGGAATCCTCCCGGGCCCTGAATCTGAAGATCGGCTGGCAAGTTTTCATGATACACCGTTGAGAACAGCACTTCATTATCAAAACCCCAGGAAAGGGGGAACATTGTCAGATTTGACCCCGGGTTCTTATTATAACCTGGCGGTGTGTTTTTTACCTCCTTCCATACCAGCGGGCTCCGGGATGGTGAAATAAATCCCATATAGCTTTCAATCCATTTTGCGGCATAAGCGAGTACTTCAGGAGGAAGCTGGTTAAGTTCTTCCATGATTTTCTGACTGGTATCATATACGGTGGTAAGATATTTAAACCCCATGAAATATTGCTGCATCTCAACAGTTGAAGTATAGTGGCTTCTGGGTTTCAGCTCAGCATAATCGAACTCTTTTTTAAGCACCTCCGACTCAAGGACACCCTGTGCCCCGATAATTCTGACAACCTCCGGATTTTGCCGGTTGCCGGAATGAAGGTCGGCCAGCGCCCCAAAAACAGAGGCCCATGGTGATGTTTCCGAAGATTTTTTATAAAACTGATCTGCGGAAATGACAAATTTCCAGAAATTCGGAATTGCCTGGTCCCGCTCGTTAATGATAAAGATACCTTCATAAGCGGAAGCATACAACTCCCAGAAAATATCGGTGGTGACTAAATAAGGCCGGGTTGGAATAGTCCGGTTATAGTCGCCACAGCCGTAGTTCTCGGTTTCATAAAGCTGATATAACTGGTCATCACCGGTAGTACGGAATAACCCGAAGTTCTTATGAAACAGGTTCATCTCCTCATGACTCCTGACAAACATCCAGGCATTCTGAACATCTGGCAGCGGCATGTCAATTGGCCGGTAAGTTAAGGTGTATTGATCACCTGACTTTGACAGGCCCACGATCCCTCTCCCGTCAGGAACAGATGAAGGAGTTGTTATGAATTGAGCATCCCGCAGTTGTGGATCTTCTTTTCCGGTGGCAAGAAAATAGACGCCGATTCCGGGTTGATCCTTCTGCCAGTGAATAAATCCCAGGCCATTTGGCGTAGCGGTTATGCTTCCGCCCTTGAGATTCGTGGCATCGAGCGGTTTGGATTCGCCCCAGTAGGAGGTGTTGTACCTGGCGATATTAAACGTGCGATTTCCATCTTCCCAGATCATTTCATGCCCTGCCGGATGAAAAGATAAGGGTAATGCAAATTCAGCTGTCAACTCACTGGGGGGTATATCATTTTCAGGAAAAATGGTTTTTGATGACGATGGACCGATTACCTGGTAAAAACGGGTTCCGGATTCGGTAATGGAAACGGTCCGAAAGGATTTATTTCCGGTACTCATCCCAAAGAAAATCCGGTACGAATAGTATTCTTTCCGGGGCTCCGCTTTAAATTCAGTTACGAAGGGTCGCGGACAGACCACAAGCCTTTTAAGTTGATTGGGGGAAGAAAAAATACTTACGGATATCCAAATATTGTTACGCTTTTCAATTTTTAAAATGTGATATTCAGCCTCCTTTTCAGCAATAACGAATATTTCTTCCCCCAATGGATGCCAGGCAATGGCCGTCGGAATATACCCTGCGGGGGCGGTCCAGCAATCAGTCAGATCATTGTCCCCAATTTTCCAGAATTTAATGCCAATGGTTTGATTTGTCTCTTTTACAAGGGCAGCAACCAGAGGGCCAGCCGGAGAGACATCATAATCAATCACTTTTTCGATGCCGGCCAATAAAAGTGACCGGGTATCAGTTGGCGACGGAGTGACCGTAATCTCAGGAAAGTCGAATACACCTTTAACAAGGTGAAGCGAATCCGATTCACCATGATATGCTGAAGAGGTTCCATTGCCTGCTCGTAGTTCAGGATGGCAGTAGCCAATAATTACCAGCAAAACAAGCAGAAATTGTGTGCATTTCTTAACCATGGCATTTTAGTATCAAAAATTAATATTTACCGCAGACGAAATTTGGCTTGAAATTTAGCAATTTCTTTCCGGTATTTTTCTCAATTTTGCTAAAAATCAATCCTCATGCTCACTCTATTTAAAAATGCGCAGGTTTACGAACCTGCCTTTCATGGTGAAAAAGACATCCTGACAGGGGGCCGCTCCATCCTGGCTGTTCAGGATCATATTGAACCACCCAAAGGTATTGATGTGGAGATCATTGATTGTGCAGGGATGATGCTTGTTCCCGGGCTCATCGACAGCCATGTCCATATTACCGGTGGTGGTGGTGAGGGTGGTCCTGCCAGCAGGATGCCTGAACTCCAGATCAGCCAGCTGATCGACGGCGGAGTTACCACTGTGATCGGATGCCTCGGTACCGACGGGATAACCCGTACGGTGGAAAGTGTGCTGATGAAAGTTAAAACCTTGCGGGCTCTGGGCTTTTCAGCATGGATGTACACAGGGGCCTACCAGGTGCCTTCACCGACCATTACCGGAGATATTGCAAAAGACATTGCTCTTTTTGAGGAGATCATCGGCGTAGGTGAAATTGCCATCTCCGACCACCGTTCCTCTGTACCATCATTCGATGAACTGGCACGGCTGACAGCCCATGCCCGGGTTGCCGGGATGATTGGAGGAAAGGCAGGGATACTCAACATTCACATGGGCGATGCGAAAGATCCATTCAAGCCACTCCACGATGTTGTTGCCGGCACCATGATGGGCTATAAACAGTTCATACCGACGCATTGCAACCGGAACCCTTACATTTTTGAAGATTCAAAAGAGTATGGCAAACAAGGCTATGTGGATATCACTACCAGCTCCTATCCATACGATCCGGATTGTGAGATTAAACCCTCGGTTGCGCTAAAACTTCTTCTTAAAGCTGGTGTTCCTGTTGATCATATCACCTTTACATCCGATGGATGCGGTTCGCTTCCCCTTTTCGATGCCGACGGGAAGCTGGTTAAAATCGATATGGGGCTTCCTGATTCCATCATCAGGGAGATAAAAGAATCCGTAAGAGATGAGCAGATTCCACTGGAAACAGCCATACGGGTTGCTACGGCCAATCCGGCAAAGATACTGAAACTGGCTGGGAAAGGATTCATCAGGGAAGGTTTTGATGCTGATTTGCTAGTGCTCGACCCGGATTTCAACATCGTTTACCTGATGGCAATGGGTAAGTTTGTAAAACGGTAAATATGAAAAGTTCATTTTTGTTTGCATTTTTTCTCCTGTTTTCATGGGCGACGCTTACAGCTCAAACCTCTGCCGGTTCTGTGGCGCCACCCTTGAGGAATGATTTTGAAGGAATCCTGTCATTTCTCTCTTCCGACTGGATGGAGGGACGTGAAACAGGCACCCGTGGTGGGTTGATGGCTTCGGATTATATCGCTTCCATGATGCAACAGAATGGGTTGCAGCCTTATGGCGACATGGCGATGGATGCCAAATCAGGGTCAAAGTCCACGCTGAGCCAAACTTACCTGCAGAATTTTAAAATGGTCCGGTGTCATGTAGAAAAATCTTCACTTGCTATGATCCGCACAACGCCGGAGGGAGAATCTGCACTGGTGTTCGCTCCCGGCATTGACTATCAGGTTGAGGCGATTCCATTTGGCCGGGAAACCGAAGCGCAACTGGTATTTGCAGGTTACGGCATCGAGGCACCTGGCAAAGGGTATAATGATTATGCCGGAATTGATGTCAGAAACCGGATCGTCATGATTTTAGACGGGTATCCGGGGCACACCAACCCTGCATCTTTAGCCTCCGGGAAATTAGGCAGCGCCTTTGGGGATGATTTTGCCACCTTTAGAAAAAAAATGAAGTTCGCAGAAAAGAACGGTGCAGCAGCTGTTCTTTTCATTGATCCAAAGGTGTTGACAAGCCAGCTAAACACGCCGATTCAGGTTGATGAGGATGATGAAAATCCAAGGCATTACCTTCCCACAGATCCCGGGAAACTGACCATTCCCTGCTTTACGATGGGAACGGATGCAACCATCCGGCTTCTGGATGATTCTGCACTCGATCTGCCGGGATTTGAAAATAAAGTTGCAGATGACCTGGTACCTGCTTCCAAAATCATTCAAGGGAAAAAAATCAGGTGTTCAATTTCCATCAAATCAGAAGAGATGATCATCCGCAATGTGCTTGGGGTGATCCGTGGGCAAGACACTACCAGAAATATCATGATCGGAGGCCATTATGATCACCTTGGGATAAGCAAAGGAGAGATCTTCAACGGTGCTGATGACAATGCCTCAGGTGTGGCCGGGATGCTGGCCCTCGCAAAAGGATGGGCAAATCACCCCGATAAACCTGCCTGTAATCTCATTTTTGCCGCCTGGGTTGGTGAGGAGAGAGGAAAATTAGGCAGTATGTATTTTGCACTGCACTCCCCGATTGTTCCGGACCGTTTGTCGCTGGTCATCAACATGGATATGATCTCAAGGAGTGCACCGGAAGACACCGGCAGGATAGCGCTTAGCATTGGCACCATGACTGTAAACAAAGATCTGAGAACCCTGGCTAAAAATGTCAATTCAAAACTCGAACGTCCTTTCGTACTCGAACTCTGGGATGTAACCGGCGCAACAGGAAGTGATTACCGCCCCTTTGCCGACCGGAAAGTGCCTATTCTTACCTTTCATGCCGGATTTCCGGACGAATACCATACACCAATGGATGATTTTTCCAGAGTTGATTCTCATAAGATGGAGCAGATCCTGAAGATAGTCAATTCATGTCTGACGGAATCCTTGCAGAATCCTCCGGTAAGGACGAAATGATCGAAAAATTTATCATCTCCTTATTTTGACTGATTATAAATTATTATTTTTGCAGTCAGAAATATACCATTGATAACCCAAATAGTGCTGTGCCAGCACATTAAACTCTAAAAATTAGTTTATGAAATCATCAACATTGCTGATATCCATCCTTTTTATTTCCCTGGTCTCCTTTAGCCAGACCGACAAGCCTGCATGTAAGAACATCGAACCATCCTACCTTGGGAGAATGAAGGGTTTCTACATTGACCATTGTGAGTCGAGCGAGTATAAGGAGCATGAGTTTTTTTACCACGGACTCGACGGTAATTCCGTGAGACTGAGGAAAGCCGGGGATTTCCGGCGTATCTTTTACTCGAAAGATAAAAATGACCCACGCGCTGTAAGCGGTGACCAGATCAGACTGAACTATGCCAATGCGGTCAAAAAGATCAAAGGAAAAGGTTTGTCGGAAAAGAATACTTTTTACACTTTCACGGCCAATGGCAATGAAGTGTTCATGGCCATCGAGCATGCTGATGACACTGACGATAAAGGTTACAATGTTGTTATTGTTGAAGTCAAAAGCATGAAACAGGAGGTTGAGTTTTCACTCAAAGAAGGAATCGAGAAAGACGGGAAAGTGGCCCTCTACGGTATTCTCTTTGACGTCGGGAAGTCTGATATCAAGCCCGAATCGGCCGAAACGCTGAAACAAATTACCGCTTATCTGAATGATAATCCGGCAATAAAGATCATCGTTGCGGGCCACACCGACAACACCGGCACCTTTGAGGGAAACATGACTCTTTCGAAGGCCCGGGCCGAGAGTATTAAAACCTACCTGGTCACAACGGGTAAAATTGCAACTTCAAGGGTTATTTCTGCGGGCGTTGGACAGGTTTGCCCGGTAAGTACAAACGACACCGAGGAGGGCAGAAAACTTAACCGCAGGGTAGAAATTGTGAAACAATAGCCATGAAAATGATTGTAATTCTGATCGCACTGGCAATATCTGCCGGTGCATCAGCCAAAACATTTCCGGAAGGTGTTACTATCGACTCATCCTCATGTAGCTTTGCCCCGGGCAAATTCAGCTACAGGTTCCTTCTGAACAACGAAATGATCGGGCAGATTATGCCCGGTACCTGCCATTACGACCATGCAGAGGAAAGTGCTCCGGATACCCGGTATTTCGTTGACTTTTACATGGAAAACAAAACAGACACCTTTGCCACGAAGAACGAGGCGATGCTATGGATGACCCGGGTTCTCGGGGAATATTACAAACCAGTAACCATTACCGAATGGCAGAACCTCAGGGTACAACCTCCGAAGGTTGTGCTCAGGTATCCTGCCGGCTGGGATTACCGGCTTGAAAAATTCAGGGGCATCTTCAAGAGCGATGTTCAAAGTGAGAACAAACTCGTTCTGATCCGCACAGATTACCGGGGAAAGTCGGAAGTGATGATGATCATCCGTACCCCAAACACCGCTAAACTGACCCTTCAGCAGGCCATGGAGATGACAGCCCAGATGAACAGGGCGATCGATCTGAAATCCCGGGGGTCATCAGAAGTCACCATCGGCGGAAAAACCTTCAAAACAAGCCGGAATTCCTTCATGATCCAGATGGACCAGTTTCATTACTGGTATGCCGACGATCAGGAGATCATCTATATCAATTACAATCTTTTGAAGGATGAAAAGATAAGGTTTCCGGAGGTGATGACCAACATCATACAAAGCATTAAATGGTAAATAGTGTTCTGGATATGAAACTCGGCGGCGGCTCTTTTTGAGTTGCTTTATTTCTTCTGTGGCAACCATCCCCACAACACATTGATGATCTTCCATTCACCATTAAATTTGGCCAGCTGGCAATAATCAAAGAAGCCATATTTGGTATTCACGGTTTTAGCCAGGGCATAATCTCCGGTAACATCATACACGCTGACATCAAGTTTGAAGGGTTTATCCGGCTCCAGGTCCTGAGAAAGCAACTGCCATCAGGATCATCATGCTGATCATTTTCATTGTGCGATTTTTAATGATGTGAGTTGAATAATTGAATAAAAATACAATGGGTACCTTCTGAAATCAAATCTTTTAGCACCGATTTTCATAATCAAAATTACCTATAATTTTTCAAAGCGTGGATGCCCCCTGGAATCGAAGTTGCTTATTATGAAGCCAGGGATATTCCAAGGGTTCAAATTTC
>CAIQUS010000162.1 GCA_903875045.1 uncultured Bacteroidales bacterium | reverse complement strand
TCCGGCCAGTTCAAGACTATGTTCGCCGCCGAGAACTTTGCCATCCTGAGATCCATTATCGAAACAGCCATCAAAAACAAACAAGATGTGCTGCAAGCCCTGAATGTAATCGCACATTATAAGTAGGACTGATTAGTTACAAACAATGTATTTAACCGGTGATGACCGTTCTCCGCCATAAACCGGAACAGGATTGTCCTTTCGGGCCAGCCTGGCATCTTCCAGCGTGCCGATATTGAAATTGTTCCGCACCACCTGTTGGGTATAACTCGTTAATTGGTCATCTGATGGGATATCGATGACGGACACCGTACCTTTCATCAAACATCCGATGTATGTTCCTTCCGGACCTGCTTTATAATCCTTCCCGCCATTGGGTCCGCTGCCAAAACCTTTGGCGTTGGCAACGATCAGCTTCTTCCCGTCTTTGGTGATCGCCAGTTTGGAAGGAAACCAGCCCACCGGGATGTGTCCGGCCAGGGTGAGGGAAGGGATATCAATAACGCCAACCGCGTTGATTCCCGATTCAGCAACATACAAACGCTTTTCATCCGGCGAAACGGCCAGTCCGAAAGGAATCACCCCCCGAAAGTGTTTCACTGCCTCATGCAACCGGAGCGGTATTTCTTTCACAATCCCGTTGTTTTTAATATCAATCACCGAAATGTTGTCGTTGTTCCCGTTGCTGACGAATACATACTTTGAAGTGGCCACCATGGAATTCGGGCTGGACCCGCCAATGGCGGGAATCCCTTCCACCTTCTCCCCGACCAGGATTCCTGTCTTGATCTTAGCGACAACCACAGGATGCAGAATGTTTGCCACTGAAACCGCCCAAACCGAAAAAGACTCGGGAACATTCGGTTCACCGGTTCCCGGCACTTTCACCCCGTCAATGGTTACCCCCTCCTTCATCTCCTGCGAAAGATATGCAAAGGGCGGATATTTCAGCGCATGGTCATAATCGCTTTTTTCTTCTATGGAATCAATCTTCTGATAGGCAAACATGCCGACATTGGCTACGTACACCAGTTTTTCATCGGGCGAAAGGGCAATTCCAAACGGATACCGGCCAACCATCACACTGCCGGTCACTCTCCTTTTTCGGGCATCAATGATCACCAGCCGGAAATTGGTCTGATCAACGGCAAACAAGTATCTGCCATCTTTTCCCAGCACCATGTCCCCGATATAACCATCCGGGTAATTCTTTCCATTTATATCCTGTGAACAGTCTACTGAATCAAGCTTTTTCCCGTCATCCATGGAAAAAATATAAACCTTGTTGGTCTGGCCTCCCGCAATATAAACCATTTTCTGATCAGGGGAAACGGCCAGCCCCATGAATACCGAGGCCAGGATCCCTTTATCCGTTGAAGGCCCTGGAGGTACCTGCATCACTGTTGGATGGGAACTCTGCAACCCTTTGATGATGGAGATTGAGAGCGGACTCACGCCTGAATTGGCCGTAACTGCTACACTTCCGTCATCCGTAACCACCAATCCATAAGGATGTGGTGCAACCTCCACCGATGATCCGGCAGGAGTGAGATACCTGCCGTTCGGAATGACGGTGATCCCTCCTTTTCTGATGACCGTATATTCACTTCCTGCCGGTGCCGACAGCACTGAAAGTTGTTTATCCGGGTAATGGCCGGCTAATAGAACCATAGCCATAACCATCACTGATCCAATTACTTTAATGGTTTTCATGTCAAATTTAACGTTGATTTAACAGTGATTTTCACCCGTTTTAAAAATAATGTTTAATTTTGCACCCAATTTAGTTTAAATAAACATATCAATATGAGTCTCGAAAAGAAATTTTTAAAAGCAAAACCTGTAAGTAAAGTTAAATTCTCCCTTGCCGGAGATCAGTATAAATCTGCATCCTCCATCCTGCTGGTTGGTGATTTCAATAACTGGCAGCTCGGTGAAACTCCCCTGAAATTGGCCAAGACCGGTGTATGGTCCGTTTCCCTCGACCTGGAAACAGGTAAAGAGTACCAGTTCCGTTACCTCATCGATGGTACAAATTGGGAAAACGATCCTGAAGCCGACAACTTCGTTCCTAGCGGACTTGGTTCGGAAAATTCCGTTCTCGCGCTCTAAAACTTCCTCGATATACCTTCCGGGTTTTGAAAACCTGGAAGGTATCTGTCTTCATTCATTCACTTACCAGGCAGATGGTCGCTTCAAAAGGACTGATTTGCATATTCTGAAAATAGGTATATTCATCCGGGTTTCGATGGGTTGAGTATAACACCAGCCCATACGTATGCTCCTGAATTGAAAATCGCTTGTTCCTGCCTGTAAAGTTCAGGATAACAAGGATCCGTTCATTTTCAGTTTTGCGAAAATAGGCCATGATACCATTTTGCCCGTTGGCCACGGGAAGCCAGGAGCCTCTTTGCAGCGCTTCACAGGATTTCCGTAATTTAATAAGGCTTCTGTAATGGTTCAGCAGTGAATTCTGCCTGCCTTCCTGTTGCCTCACATTGCGTGCAGGGGTGTCTCTGTTCAGCGGCAGCCATGGAATGCCTGTAGTGAACCCGCCGTTTTTTTCGGGATTCCACTGCATGGGGGTACGGGCTTTGTCTCTGCCTGTGAATAAAGGCCAGTAACGCTTGCCGAGCGGATCGAGTATCTGTTTTTTGGCAACGTGGGTGTTGTGCATGCCGATCTCTTCTCCATAATAGATAAAGGGAGTTCCCCTGAGGGTGAGCAGCATGGCAGCAGCCACCTTTGCTTTTTCTTCCCTGTTTGTACGCCAGGGAAACCGGTCGATGCTCCTTAACAGATCGTGATTCGACAAAACATTGCAGGGCCATCCGTCTTCGGGCAGACTGTCGTACCATTTGGTGATACTTTTAAAATAAGAATGTGCATTCCACCGGCTGAATATCAGCGAAAAGTCAAATGCGAGATGGATGCCATTTTTACCTTTTGCCAGATATCTGGCTGCAGCTTTGGCATCCCCCGGCGGGTGTGTGTAAATTTCTCCGATGCTGACTTTGTTTTCATAACGGTCAAGCAGTTCACGAAGTTGTTTCACCACAGCAACCGACCGCTTACGGTTCCGGGTAAACTCATGTTTCTGGAATGCTGGGATTCCCAGCAAAACAGGGTTGTCTCTGAATTTTTTATCCTTGGCGATCAGGTTGATCACATCAAGCCGGAAGCCATCCACTCCCATATCAAGCCAGAATTTCATCTCCTCAAAAAACACCTCGGAAAGCTCCGGGTCACGCCAGTTCAGATCGGGTTGTTCGTCAAAAAATGAGTGCATATAATACTCACCGGTACGTTCATCGAATTTCCAGGCGCTCCCGCCAACAGCCGACTTCCAGTTATTTGGTTTACCGCCCGTCAAACCTTCATGCCAGATATACCAGTTCCTTTTCGGATTAATCAATGATGAGGAGGATTCGATGAACCAGGGATGCTGGTCGGAGGTATGGTTCAATACCATATCAAGGATAATGTGTATCCCCATCTTATGGGCTTTTTCAAGAAGTTCTTTGAAATCATCCATGGTTCCGAAAACGGGGTCGATTTCACGGTAATCCGAAACATCGTACCCGAAATCTATCATGGGCGACTGATACATGGGGGAAATCCAGATGCCGTCAATCCCCAGTTCCTTCAGATAACCAAGCCGCCGGATGATTCCGCGGATGTCGCCTATCCCGTCGCCGTTTGAATCCTGAAAACTTCTGGGATAGATATGGTAGATCACTCCGTGTTTCCACCAGATCAGGGTTTCATTGTTTTTTTTACTCATACTTTGCATGATTCTGTGATCAGTCCTGCATCCTCCAGCAAACGGTCCATGATCCTTTCTGCCTGATATGCCTCTGCTCTCCGCAAAGCCTCATGCTTCATTTCCTTCTGCTTGTCGGGATCAAGAAAGAACCTGACTGCTTTCCCGGCCATTTCTTCATCATTTTCCACGAGGTATCCACTCACCGAATCCTCTATAATATCCTTGGGGCCTTTGGTATTGTAGGCAATCACCGGCAAACCGCAACTCAGCGCTTCAAGTACCACACAACTGAAGGTATCGAACCGCGAAGGCAGCAGCAGGATATCTGCTGCCATAAACAGGGCCGGCAGATGTTCACGGTCAACCCAGCCGGGATAAAAAGCCTCCGGCAGGGCTGCTTTCAGTTCTTTCTCCGCAGGGCCTGTTCCGGCAATAACCATTTGTACCTCCGGGATAACGGAACGGATCATCTGTACGATCCCCGGAAGATCCATGACCCCTTTTTCCCTGCTGATCCGCCCGGTATACAGCACGACCGGCTTCGAGCTGTCATACTTCACGACGGCCCCCTCAGCGCCGGGCTTCAGCCCGGTGGTCCATGCGTACCCTGCGTTCCTGTCCGCAACATCAGCAAATATCCGATCAGCCCAATGAGCGGTAAGAAAAACACGCCCGGGGTCAAAACCCATCGCTTTGCCGGTCAGCCATTTCTGCTGATCGGTATTGAGAACGAAAACATTCCCGAATCTTTTATAATAAACCCTGAGCATCCTCTGTAATCTGTTCAGACCGGGTTGTCCCATCGAGAGCGCCTCCCTGGCAAACATCAGCCAATCTGTATGGAGAAAAAAGAAGGCCTCCACCGAAAACACATTTTTCAGCCACAGAGCCGCCAAACCCATGGGTCCTTCGGTGGAACAGATGATCCGGGTATATTTTCCCCGCCGGAAAGCCCGTTGCACCGACAGATAGTTCGGGATCCTGAAGGTTTGCTGCCTGTACACCGGCAGGGTAAACTCCGTAACAGGTTTCAACACGATCAGGTGGTCATCGGCATCGATGGTGCTGCTGCAAACCATCAGGTCGACAGGCAGGTTTCGTGTTTTGATCTCCTGGTGAATAGCCTTCAGCACGGTTGATACACCATTGTGATCACCATAGGTATCGGTGAGCCATAATAGGCGTCCGGATGTGCTTTTGGTTTTTGCCGGCAACTCCATCAACCGGGACATCGGGTTATCCTCCAAGGTAAAACCCCTCCTTCGCCGTCAGGAATAGCCCGTCTTCCGCATTGCCATAATCGTAACTGTCCCTGTGATCCGGCCTGCGCACTTTCACGGCAGCCTGAGGGGCTACAAACATCCCACGGAGAAGCGGAAGATTGTCCTTCCTGGATATTCTGCTTGTTACTTTTGAATGAACTTTATCCCGTTTCATAATTCCGATGATTTTTCAGCAAATTTCTGTTTAAAATCAGTCGGTTTTATCGCTTTACGAAAACTTAATAATTTCTTAACAATTAATTAATATTATTGTAACACATTGTTAACATTGGGGTTAGATGTTCCATGTAATTTTGCGGCGAAACTATGAAACGTCCATCTATTCCAAAACGTCCGGTCGACCTTGTGATCATTTCCGATGTACATCTCGGTGCATTCGGTTGCCATGCCAGGGAGCTGCTGCAATACCTGAGGAGCATCAAACCCAAAACACTTATCCTCAATGGCGATATCATCGATATCTGGCAGTTCCGCAAGCGCTATTTCCCAAAATCGCACCTGATGGTGATCAGGTATCTCACAGGGTTGATCACCAAAAACACGAAAGTTTATTACATCACCGGGAACCACGATGAACTGATGAGAAAATTCGTTAAATTCAACATCGGTGCTTTCAAATTAGTAAACAAGCTATTGATTGAAATTGAAGGAAAAAAAGCCTGGATTTTTCATGGTGATGTCTTTGATATCACCATGCAGCACAGCAAATGGCTTGCAAAATTCGGCTCCCTGGGTTATGATCTGCTGATCCTGCTGAACAGTTTTGTCAATTTCATCCTGACCAGTTGTGGCCAACAGAAGATATCCTTCTCGAAAAGGATCAAACACAGTGTTAAAAGAGCCGTTTCCTTTATCAATAAATTCGAGGAAACAGCAGCGGGAATTGCCATTTCGAAAGGCTATTCCTACGTGATCTGCGGGCATATCCACCAACCTGAAATGAGAACGGTCAGCAATGCACAGGGGTCGGTCATATACATGAATTCGGGCGACTGGGTGGAAAATTTGTCGGCCATTGAATATCACGAAGGCCGGTGGAAAATTTACAATTTCCGTGAAGATCTCTTCGCGCAGGCTTATGCACTTGCATCAGAAAAAGCTGATTCACCAAGTCACAAGGAAACTTTTGAAGAACTTTTGAAAGAGTTCGAAATGCATTAACAAGATTCTGTCCCCATCTACCCCCCGTTGATCTGCTATAACTCTTCGTCGTCGTCAGCCTGACGTGTAACCGTTGGCTGACACTCCCTGATCAGCTCCACATATCGCCGGTAAACATCATCAACAATACCCTCCCAGGGATGATAGATCGATTTGCGCGCTCCCTCCCCGGCTGTTTGAATGGCATCCGGGTATTTCATGAGCTCGCTGATACTGTTTGCCAGTGATTCGACATCATTTTCAACCAGGAACCCATTGATGCCGTCAGATATGGCTTCTGCGGAGGAGCTGTTCCTCACCACGATCGACGGAACATCAAAGGCTGCCGCTTCCTGCAGCACCAGCGGAGAGTTATCATAAACCGAGGGAAAAACCAAAAGGTCGGAAGCTGCATAAATATACTGAAGCACCATCCGGTCGGTAATCACACCAAGAAATACCACCTCATCCTCCATATTATATTGCCTTACAAGGCTCATCATCTCTTTGGCGGCATATCCTTCACCCACAAATACCATCTTAAACAATTTACCGGATACTTTGAGTTTATGCATGGCATCAATGATAAGCTTTACATTTTTCTCCCAGCGATGCTGCCCCACAAACAACATCACAAACTCATCAGGGCTGGCTTCTATCAGTTCCAGCCCCTTTTTTATGTATTTCACCTTATGGGACTTATCAGGAATGAGCATGTCGGTGCCATTGGGCATCACTTCGAAGGAACCTTTAAAACCATAATCAAGGAGCGTTTGTCCGGTGGCATGGTTCGGAACCAGCACCAGGTCGGCGGCATGGTAAAAATCAAGGGTGATCTTCACCAGGAAATCTACAAACAGGTCGTTGCTGATCACTTTTTTAAAGTCGTCACGATATTTGGTATGAAAAGTCGCCACGAGGGGTATCTTTTTTTTCGCAGCCAGTTTTGCCGCCACCTGCCCGCTGATAAAGGGACAATGCGCATGGATCAGGTCAAATTTAACCTTTTTTATCTTCTTTTTAAAAGTGACATCTATCAGGGGGAGCCCGATCCTGTAAGGGTTCATTCCCGGAAGCAGGATGGACTTAAACCGGTAAACTTTATAGTCTGCGTTGTCTTTGTAATCTTTCACCTTAGGTGCTACCACCATGCTCTTGCCATGCTTTTCATTCAGCCAGTATGCATAGTTGTGGGCAGTCATTCCTACCCCGTCCATGATCGGGAAATAGGAGTCATTGAATTGGCCGGTCTTAATCTTCATAAACGAATTTTTATGCAAAGATCGGTCGCTGTGACGAAACAAAACCACCGTTAACGATTTGTTAATGAAGATTTAATATAGCAATAAAATTAATTTCACCCGATTGCCATTTTTCATACCATGGCATAAGAATTTGTTTTAGATTTGTTCAGGTTGAATCACCAAATTTTCATCGCATGACCTTTCTCATTTTTGTTATCGGGCTCACCCTGATTTTTGACTTTATCAATGGGTTCCATGATTCGGCAAACTCAATAGCTACGGTGGTATCGACCAAAGTGCTGTCGCCTTTTTCCGCTGTGGCATTTGCGGCATTTTTTAATTTCGTTGCCTTTCTGATTTTCAGTTTAAAGGTAGCTACCACCATTGGGAAAGGAGTTGTAAACCCCGACGTGATCAATTTGAACGTGATTGCCGCCGCACTTTTTGCTGCCATCACCTGGAACCTGCTCACCTGGTGGTGGGGATTTCCCTCGAGTTCATCGCATACCCTTGTAGGTGGATTGGTTGGCGCCGCAGTGGCAAAGGCAGGGTTTGGCTCGGTGGTTCTCGGAGGATTGCTGAAGATCGTTGCCTTCATTGTGATAGCCCCGATTCTTGGCATGATAATCTCTTTTATCATTTCTGCCATTGTGATCTGGATATGCAAGAACTTTCCACCATCAAAAGTCGACAAGTATTTCAGGCAACTTCAATTGCTTTCAGCGGCCTCGTTCAGTCTGGGGCATGGTGGCAATGATGCACAAAAGTCGATGGGCATCATCTGGGTGGCTCTTATTGTAAGCGGATATGCGACAAAAACCGACCCCATTGCCCTTTGGATCGTTTTATCATGTCATGCCGCTATCGCGCTGGGAACAATGTTCGGCGGCTGGAGGATCGTAAAAACCATGGGACAACGCATCACCAAACTAAAACCATTCGAGGGTTTCTGTGCCGAAAGTGCCGGGGCACTTACCTTGTTTGGCGCAACCGAGCTGGGAATCCCTGTCAGTACCACCCATACCATCACCGGTGCCATTATTGGGGCAGGTGCCCGGAAGGGAGTATCGGCCATCAAATGGGGAGTTACCACGAAAATTTTCTGGGCATGGATCCTTACCATCCCCGTATCTGCTGCCATCGGAGGTGTCGTTTACGGCATCTTACAATTCGTAAACTAAACAAGAAATTTTAATTGACTAACATTCAAGTATTAAACCCGTCTTTATGAAACTGGATTCATTGCTAAAGTTCTTTGTCCCAAACGATACCTCTTTTTTTCCCTTATTCGAGGAAGATTCTAAAATACTTCTGAAAGCAACAGGATTGCTCAGGTTGCTCATGGCCAGCGAAACCTTTGCGCAGCGGGAAGCTTTGTCACGGCAGATCAAGGAAGTTGAACACGAAGGAGATGACGTAACCCACAGGATATACACGCAACTGAATAAATCATTTATCACGCCGTTCGACCGGGAGGATATCCAGTCGCTTGCCTCTTCGCTCGATGATGTGCTGGATTACATCAATGGTGCAAGCCAGCGTATCAATCTTTACAAGCCCAAGGTTATTTTTCCGCCATTTGTGGAGTTTGCCGAAATCATACATGCTGCAGCCGGCGAACTGGATCTGCTGTTGCAGGGGTTAAAAGACGCTGTGAAGAACAAGGAAAAAATCATCCAGGGATGTATCCGCATCAATACCCTGGAGAACAAAGCCGATGACCTTTACCACAATGGGATTTCCGACCTTTTTGAACACGAAAAGGATACCATTGAACTGATAAAAAACAAGGAAATTTTCGGTACACTCGAAAAAACTGTTGATAAAGCCGAAGATGTTTCCGACATCATCAAAACCATCCTCATCAAACTGGCCTGATCAGTTCAACCTATTTTGATTCAAGCCGCTGCTTGATTCCCCGGATAATTTTCAGGGGTGTATCGGTGATCACCATGTTGTATATCCAATCCGGCACACTTCCCGCTGGATCGACATGCCCTTCCAGAATTACATGGACTACATCCTTGCCGGTTGGTTCGACAATCCATTTTTGCCAATAGTTTGTAATTCTCACATATTGGGGGTTTACAGGAATTACATTCACCAGCGGTACCGAATATATGGTACGAACACCGGTCACCGGGTCGGTGGTGATGGTCGCATCAACACAGAGGTCGCGGTCGGTTACCGGCCAGGGTGAATCGTACACCAGATAGTACTGCGAACGTTTTTCCTTTTCATAAAAAAGGACCTTGATCTCACGCAGGTTTTTATCCCACCAGTCGAGGTTTTTAACATTCCCGATCAGGTTGAATACCTTTTCAACCGGTGCATGGATGTCGGTAACCCCTTTGAATGATTTAAGCGTACTGCCTGCATCTTTGCGGGTGTAAATTTTGATACCGTCCTTTTCCTTAATGAAATCCCAGGACTGAGCAACCAACGAACAGGAAAAAAGCAACGTAAAAACGACTGGTAAAAGGTATGAAAATCGATCCGGCTTCATCAAAACTTGAAATTTTTAACAAAATAACGATTTTTCGGGCACATTTGAGGTTTAAATTTTCAATTTCCGGGAATGGGCCTCAACGCCCGGCCCGTTTCCGGGAATGCACCTCAACCCCCGGCCCCTTTCCGGGAATGCACCTCAACCCCCGGCCCCTTCTCCTCAAGGAGAAGGGGAGAGCCCTCTCCTTGAGGAGAGGGTTGGGTGAGGTGACTTGAAACCACCTCAACCCCCGGCCCCTTCTCCTCAAGGAGAAGGGGGGAGCCCTCTCCTTGAGGAGAGGGTTGGGTGAGGTGTCTACTCAGGGCGAAGGAAAGTCAACGGTTTTGCAAATATTTTTTTACCTACGTCACACTTTGGCGTAGGCTCGGTTTACTTTTACATCAAAATTCAACCATTATGATTTTACTCACTGTTTACAAGGAACATGCAGGGAAAAGAGAAAAGAGGGAATTTACCCGGCTGCAGGAGGCGATTGATTTCGGTCAGAAAACCGGCTCCGATTATGAAATTTATGATCCTGTTACCGGAAAGGTCATCGACTGGAACGAGATCAACATCCATGAAGATGATGGATGGTACTACGATGAGCAGGAATATCTCTGGAAAAAATTCAAATCTGACGACACCCCCGACGAAGGGATGACCAACGGTGATTTCCGTTACGAACATATCAGTCAAAACCGTAACTTGCGGCGCACAGGAAGCTAATCAAAATCACCCCGCCATGGCAAAGCAGGATTACATTTTCAGGTACCTCACGATCGTTAAAAAGCTTCGTCGCAGTGGTGAAGCCACCTTCAGGGAGATCAACGAGTACCTCGGAAAGGAATCAGAATTTCTTGACCGCCCGCTTTCGGTTTCAAACCGTACCTTCATACGCGATCTGAATGAAATCAGGGAACTTTTTAAAGTCGATATCCGGTTCGATTTCTCCAAAGGGGTCTATTTCATTGCCGAAGATCAGCAAAGTGATTTGAACAACCGCATGATCGAATCGGTCGACACCATCAACTCCCTGAAGATGGTCAGCGACATCACCCGGTTCATGTTTTTCGAAAAACGGCGGGCACACGGCACACACCATTTCCATGGGCTTCTGCATGCCATTAAAAACCACATAGTCATTCTGCTTGTCCATCAAAAATTTGACAGTGATGAGCCTAAGGAGCGTCAGGTTGAACCCTACGCCCTGAAAGAGTCGAAGGGCAGATGGTATCTGCTGGCAAAGGACCGTAATGACCGCAGAATAAAAACTTTCGGGCTCGACCGCATTCTCGATTTCCGGAATACGCCCAATCGGTTTGATTACCCTGTAAACCTAGATGCAAATGAACTGTTCCGGTACTGTTTCGGCGTGATCAACCCTGACATGGTGGAGCCGGAGGAGATCATTCTCTCGTTTGAGCCAGAGCAGGGAAAATACATTAAAAGCTACCCCATTCACGATTCCCAGAAAATTCTCACCGACAATGCCCGGGAGCTGAGGGTCAAACTTACCTTATTCATCACCCACGACCTCGTGATGGAGATCCTCTCATACGGCATGGCGGTTAAGGTCGTCTCTCCGGATAAACTTATCAGCCAGGTAACGTCAATCTACCTCAAAGCTGTGGCACAATATGGTAACGAATAAAGAGTCCGTTTTCGGATTTCCTACTGTTTGATAATTTTTGTTGTTTTAACGGTTGCACCATCATCAACACGGATCATATACAAACCCGAAGGATAATTGGTCAGTGAGAAGGTATGCCGCTGTTCGTTCACGAGTTCTTTTACCTCGATTTTTTCTCCCCTGATCCCAAAAATCTCAACCCTGATCTTTGATGGCTTTATTTCACCGGTCCATTCAAATATAAAAGTCCCGGTTGTTGGATTTGGATAAACTTTAAATGAAGGATTAGTTTTGCCGGAATCGCCAATTTGTATATCATAATGATTTCAATGAACGGAGTAGCTTCTCCAGCAGCTCAATGCCTTCAGAAGGATGGAGAGAGATTGTTGACTCGCACTATCCGGTCATTCCAGGTGAAAATCCAGCCTGAACTGCCCGACATCGTGATCAAGTATCGGTTTTAACCCGACTCTCTTCGTATCAAAAATCCTTCTTTTTTTAAAAAATAATATTACAGTGATGTATCACAAATCGAATTTTAATCACTATATTTGAGCAGACCAAAAGTAGCATTTGTAACAAGTAATCAGCTAACTAAAACTAAAAAGTCATGAAAACCCTATTTTTTTTGTGCTTATTGACTGCGACTACCGTTACATTTTCACAAACAAGTAACAGCAGCGCCAGAATTAGTGTCTGTGCAGGATCACCAAATTTTATTCTGAATGAAGATTTAGATGAAGAGTGTTCAAAAAGGATTTGGATACAAGCAGGCCAGGATTTTGCAGATAATGTCGCACTATCCTTAAAGAAAGAATTAAAAAATAGCGAAAAATTGAATTCATTTGAGATTTCAAAGGATGAGATCATTGAAACAGACACTTTGCCATATAGTGTTCCTGAGTTTAAGAGATATATGTCATTAACAAATATTGGCGGTCAAAGGTTTATTGTTGGAAAAACCATTAATGATGGTTGTGTGTCCCAATATGCTTTTAGAATTGCGAAATCTCCTAAATTATTGAAAATTCATAAACTAGATGAAACCATCTTACCACAAGGCACTATATACACAATTATAATCTGGCCTTTATACTGGGCTTATACCACATGGGTTGTTGAAGGAAATAAATCTTATGGGCTTGATGCATCTTTCTTCTGGACAATTTATAATAATCAAGGCGATTTAGTTCTATCTTCAGCTTCACAAACTAAAATGCAAAAATCGTATGCTGGTGAAACAGATAATGCTTATAACATGCTATGTGATGAAGCGGCAAAAGTAATTGCCGGTTCAATTATAAAGAAATGGAGTTTGAAATAATATAATAATTGAGTTATGAAAAACATTATACTTTTATTTAGTTGTTTGTTCATATTCAATTGTATTTATGGACAAACCGAACCAAACCCTACACCTAAAATCGATATTTCAAATATTAAAAATATTGCTGTAATGCCCGTAAGAGGTGAAGTAGAAGATCCTTTATATCTTTGGCATTTTTTTTCCTTAAAAGTCAAAAGCATCATTGACGGGCGAATTAAAGTGATTTCTGCGGAACAAATTATTAATGACACCAGCAGTATTAATCTTGGCATCGATAAGGCATTAAAAGAAAATATTAATTCTTTCTGGAACTCAAACAATACTGATGTTAATTTACTTTTAAAAATTGGTGAACAATTAAATGCGGATGCTGTTATTTTTTGTAATGTGTTTGATGTATCATCAGGATTGACTACAGCAGCTTATTTCACTAAACAAACTAAGACAAAGGGTAAGTTAAGAATTCAAATTTTGTATTGTAAAACCCAGGAAATTATTTGGGATAAGTTAATCGATTTCCGAATAGCTATGTCGATGGATAATACTACTACCGTATTTGAAAGCATGGCTGGTTGGGAAACGTATTCAGGCACCCCTCCTCCATTGGTGAATGCGATAATGAAAGGTATTACTAAAATGCCGGAGGAATTTCCCTATAAACAAGTTGCTTTAACCGGGCCGGAAAGGATTCTTTTTAATACATTTAAAAAAAGAGATTTGAGAATAATGGATAGCACGATCCTTGTGCATAGGGATTTATTGAATAAACAAGATGAAGATGGCAATACATTACTTCATTATTGTGTAAAATATAAAAGAAAAGATTTTATAGATTTATTTCTTAAACATGGTGCCGATATAAATATATTAAATAATGAAGACCTTTCGCCACTATTTTATGCCATATTCAAGAACAACCATGATATTGAAAACTATTTATTGTTAAAGGGGGCAGATATTAATGTGTTGGATTATTACGGGAATACCGTGTTAATGAAAGCTTGTAAATACAATAAAGACACATTGGTTACATATTTAATTTCAAAAGGGGCTAATATTAATATTAAGAATGAAGAAGGTTGTAACGCATTAATGTTAGCCGTAAAAAGTGGTAACTTAAAAATTATTGACACACTGATTTCAAACGAAATTAATATGAATGAAAAAGATAAACATGGAAATACTGCTTTGCATTTAGCATGTGCAAGAACGAATAATAGCGCTGAAATAGTAAATTTATTATTGTCAAAAAAATCTGATTTGAATTTGGTAAACGATATGGGATTAACACCCATAAAGATTGCTATTCAAGTAAATAATGCCGAGACAGTAAGTTTATTAATGAAAATTGGTGCGGGAGTGTTCAAATAATTTTTAAATTCTCTCTCAACGAGTCAAAGCTTTTCCATCCCTTATCGTGCAACATCAACGACATGAATGTCCTCCGCTTTTGGGGAATCTTTCGGGTCGAGGATAACCTCCTGCTGAAACCTCTCCTCCTGATCCCTTTTGATAATCATTTTTACATGTATATCTGCGATGCCCGTCTCCCCTTTTTTCTTCAGGCGGTAATAATAACCGTGCTGCGGCTGCCTGAATAGTATCAGGTTGAGCACTTTATCCCAAAACCGGGGAACATCAGGGATCAGGTCGAAATCAAACGTCAATTCTTTCATCAACAAACTGCGCTGATGCTGAAATCCGGCTGTGATGTCGATGCCATCAACCATTTCCGTTTTGTTCGAGAACTCAATCCAGGCATTGCGCTGATTGAGTTGAAATTCAGCATCAGCCCGAATAGTTTCATTCAGAATAGCTATGACCCATTCAGTTAAACGAATTGACCTCATTTGCAATTTATTATCTGCCTTGAAACCCCTGCAAACCTGCTATGTGGCATTATTTTCCGGTGAAGGAATGGTTGATGAAAGCAGGTTAAGTATTTTGGCAAGACCTTCGGGCATGGGCGATTCGCTGGCATGTACGGTGATTTCAAGCATTCCGCTGCGGTTCATCACCGATTCCTCCCTCGATTTACTCGAAACGGAACCTTTCAGTGAAACACTCACAAATTTTGCCAGCAAACCAGTCGTACCTGCTGAACCGTCAACCGACCAGGCAAATTCCTTCTCCTTTTTTTCAGCAATGCTGATCTCATATTTAAAGTGGGTGGTGATTGAGTCGATCCGAAGGTGAGGAATGGGCACCATAGAAAGTAAAGGGGCATCAATGGTGGCAGTCCTGGCAACTGTAGCACCATTATTATCCACAATATTACTGGCCATTTTGAAGGTGACAGCGATGGGGTTTCCGTCCTTATCGAGTAGACTTTCGATAAATTGCTTTGTGGTGGCTGCGGCAAGGGCCTGAGCCTGTATTGCACCCTTTAATGGCGCAGCAATGATTGATTCAAGCGGCAGTGCCTGAAATTCGGCGGCCAGGGAAATGTTGGTATCATTCATAATTGTTTCGGTTTAATTGTTAGTACTATTTTTCATTCACAGAGACTGAACTGGATTGGTTCAAGGTGGTGAGTAACTTTTCAAGCCCGGAAGGCATATCCTGGCGTGAAACCTTTATTTTGATCGATATTTTTGTTTCGCTGGAGTTTTCCCCTGACTGTTTCAGCTCCTCACTGACACTGGGAGCAACAACTCCCCTGATACTGATCGGATCGCTCACCAGGAACCAGGGGCGGGCACTTGCGCCATATTTGGAGTCTTCTTCCTCTTTGGTTAACTTTTGCTCCGATTTCTGGATCTGATTGTACCGGTATACATAGCCAATGCTGAAATCGAGGTCGAATTCCGCTTCACAAATGGATAACGGTGCGATGGGAACCATCGAAAGGGCAGGTATCCGTATGTTTGCCACACTTTCCTTTTCACCGGTGGCAGATTTGATCTTAAATTCCTGCATATACATTTTATCCGAATCTTCAGCCTGTTCCGCCGCGGGAAGAGGCTTTCCATTTTCATCAACCTTCAGATGCGGATATCCAATTTGCAGGACAAGGTTGAGAAATGAACGGGCTGCATGGATCTGGGCTTTGAAGATGGCGTCCAGCGGGGCAAGAAGGACCTGCGACAGTGAAACGATTGCCTGGGAAGCAGGTCCCTCCTTGAATGTTCCGTCGTATGATGATTTTTTTGCCATTGTTTTTTATATTAGCGCGTAAAATTAAACTCTTGAAGCTCGTTACATCTTATTCTGCAATCATGTCATCCCTTCGGGATTTTGGTAAATATCTGGTGCTGGCATTCTACAATCATATCATCCCTTCGGGATTTTGTTGAACATTTATCGTTTGCCAGGCTACAATCATATCATCCCTTCGGGATTTTGGTAACTATCTGGCGCTGGCATTCTACAATCATATCATCCCTTCGGGATTTTGTTGAATATCTGTCGTTTGCCAGGCTACAATCATTTCATCCCTTCGAAATTCTGTTGAACTTCTGTCGTTTGCCAGGCTACAATCATATCATCCCTTCGGGCTTGGTAACTATCTGGCGCTGGCATTCTAAAATCTTATCATTCCAACGGGATTTTATTGAATATCTGTCGTTTGACATTCTGTAATCAAGTCAGCCCTTGGTCAATGTTTATCGGTCAGCCCGGCACAACACTTAATTTTTCCCAAAGCCCGAAGGGCTGACATGATTGTAGAACGAATCGTAAAACCCCCTGATAAAACCCCGAAGGGGTGAAATTATTCTTAATAATACCTGTTTGATATTAACTGATTGGCACCTTGACCCTGGCAGATAAGCAGTAAAATTAAATAATAATTTTATATGTCAAAAAATATTCTGGAATCTATCCTTGAGTCCACTCCGAAAAGTCGTTTATTCATCAAATCACCATTAAAAAATTGTTAAACCGCAAAGAACACAAAGAAACCGCAAAGGGCCGCAGAGATAACTCGCAGATAATTATAACTTTGCGAAACTCTGCGAAAAAACT
>CAIQUS010000161.1 GCA_903875045.1 uncultured Bacteroidales bacterium | reverse complement strand
TCCGGCCAGTTCAAGACTATGTTCGCCGCCGAGAACTTTGCCATCCTGAGATCCATTATCGAAACAGCCATCAAAAACAAACAAGATGTGCTGCAAGCCCTGAATGTAATCGCACATTATAAGTAGGACTGATTAGTTACACTGATTCTATTCTGAACAGAATAAGTGGTGATAGTTTTCAAACGGAGGTTTCCCTGGTGTCAAGTTGATCCAACACTATGTTACAGCGCTGGGAGCATATCATTTTGGCGGGCGATTAATGGTTATCGATACGATTGCAGCTAAAAGATTAGTTGCCAAATATTTTAAACCTTAATGTTATGGGATTTATTAAAGAACCGGAAGGAATTGATCTGGTAATTGAGCACAAGCCACTTACAGATAAACAGGAAAAGGAATTAAGCGAGTTTATCTCCAAGAGGAAACTTGAGATCGGGAAGCAGTTAAAAAAAACTCGTTTACTAAAGAAGCATACTCCCGGGGAGGTCGCTATACGATGAAGGGCTGTATCCGAAAATCATCCCGTTATTACTGCCTGATGATTTTTATGATTTCCTTTTTTTCTCCCGTAATAATACGCAATAGGTAAATACGGATCAAGAAGAATTTCTGGGGGAGAGAGATAGCAAAGCATGAAATTCACATTTCAGATTTCAGACTTCAACCCCCGGAACAGCAAAGATAAAAAAATCGGGATTTCTAACTTTTCCCTTACTCGTATCTCAGTGCATCTATCGGATTTAACCCTGCGGCCTTGCGTGCCGGGTACCAGCCGAAGAATATCCCGATAGCAGATG
The DNA here is from genome assembly GCA_903875045.1 of uncultured Bacteroidales bacterium. Classification (GTDB taxonomy): domain Bacteria; phylum Bacteroidota; class Bacteroidia; order Bacteroidales; family FEN-979; genus CAIVAT01. The sequence goes on along the minus strand of CAIQUS010000161.1, from coordinate 56,389 downwards.
AGAAAATGAACGACATCAGAATAGACTGTACTGTGATGGAGACAGGCCAGCTGAGAAGATTGGCGATGAGCTGTGAAACCAGTACTCCCAGTGAAATACCGATGAAACCGCCCAGCAAACTGATCAGTAAAGCTTCGATGAGGAACTGAAGAAGCACATCGCGGCCACGGGCCCCCACGCTCATGCGGATCCCGATTTCGCGGGTGCGTTCGGTAACCGATACGAGCATGATGTTCATGATCCCGATACCTCCAACCAGCAGGGAGATGCTTGCAATGGTAGCCAGCAGAATCGTGAGAATCCCGGATGTTGCTGTTGCAGCATTGGCAATATCGGTTTGTGTGCGGATGGTGAAATCGGGGTCTTCCGATGGCCCAAGGTTGTGTTTTGCTTTCAGCACGTCTGTGATTTCCTGAGATGCAGCAGGTATCTGAGGTTCTGATTTGGCAGAAGCCAGCATGCTCTGAATGTGAGTGATGGCCATTAATCGTTTCTGTACAGTGGAAAAAGGGGCAATCACCATATCATCCTGATCCTGGCCGAAAGCATTCTGCCCTTTTTTTTCGGTGATGCCGACAATTTTAAACGGAATTTTATTGATCCGGATGTAGCTGCCCACCGGATCGGCATCGGTGCCAAATAGGTTGTTCACAACTGTTTGCCCGATCACACAAACCTTCGTGGCACTGCGGTCGTCGCTCATGGTGAAGAGGTTCCCGCTCATCAGGTTCAGATTTCTGATTTCAAAATAATTCGGATAAACACCGTAAACGGAGGTCCGCCAATTCATGTTGCCATTCACCAATTGACCGCTGCTGCGGACTTGTGGCGTTACGAAAGCAACCGAAGGACACCGGTCGGAAATGGCTGTAACATCCTCCAGGGTCATTTTTTGCGATGAACCGGCCTCCATTCGTACGCCTCCGGTACTGCTGGCCTGGGGCCATATCATCAGCACATTGGTGCCCAATGTGGAGATTTGCGCCTGGATGCTTTGTTTCGATCCCTGGCCAATGGCCAGCATGGCGATCACAGAAGCAACACCGATGATGATGCCCAGCATGGTGAGGAATGTCCTCATTTTATTTTTAGCCAGCGAGCGCAAAGCTGCCCTTAACAGGTTTTTCATCTTCATACATCATCCTCCTCAACCATTACAGGCATTATTGCCAACTCCTCCATTGCATTTCGGGGCTTATCCACATCCACGGTCTTGATGATCCTGCCATCGCGAAAGGTGATGTTTCGCTTGGTAAATGCTGCGATATCGGCCTCATGGGTTACAATCACAATGGTAATTCCCTTCCGGTTCAGTTCCTGAAAAATCGCCATCACCTCCAGACTGGTCCGGGTATCGAGGTTTCCGGTTGGTTCATCGGCCAGGATCACCACCGGATCATTGACCAGCGAACGGGCAATCGCCACCCGCTGCTGCTCGCCTCCCGAAAGCTGATTCGGAAAATGGTGCGCCCTGCCGGCAAGGCCAACCGCTTCGAGTGCCTTGAGCGATCTTTCGCGCATCTCGCGGGAAGTGATTTTTTTATTGTACATCAGTGGCAATTCAACATTCTCCAGCGCCGAAGTGCGTGAAAGCAAATTAAACGACTGGAAAACAAAGCCGATCTTACGGTTTCGCAGATTGGCAAGCTGATCTTTGGTGAGACTGCCTACATCCACATCATCGAGCAGATATTGTCCTCGGGTGGGCACATCGAGGCAGCCGATGATATTCATAAAAGTCGACTTGCCGGAACCACTTTTACCCATGATGGCAACAAAATCATCTTTGATGATGTCGGCATGGACCCCCCGAAGGGCGTGTACCTCAACATCTCCCATTTTATAAGTTTTTACCAGGGCTTTAACCGAAATAATTGCCTTGTTCATATCAATGTCCCCCCCTGCCACTGGTACCACCTCTTTGCATGGATGGTGCAAACGGATTTTGTTGTTGCGCACTGGTCTGGGTTCCCTGGGCTGTTGTCATGCTGAGAACAACCTCCTCACCTTCTTCAATTTTCCCCCTGACTTCCGTATTCAACCCATCTGTCACCCCGGTTCGAACACGACGGGGTTTCAGAGAATCCCCAACCTTGATCCAGAGCATACCAAAATTTCCACGCCTCATTTGTCCGCCGCCAGCGCCCATATTGCCCTGCATTCCCCCAGCCATTCCACCCTGCCTGCCTGCATTGTTTGCATTGCCCGCGTTGCCACCTCCGCTTCCATTCCCTGCACCGCCTCCGGTCCCGTTCCCGGCTCCACGTCCATGGCCTCCCCCGCTGGCCCATTGGGCACGCTTTTTCTTAATGGAATCAGGAAGGTTCTTCTCCAGGGCATCAAGGTATTCCTGAGGCGGGCTAAACCGCAAAGCGGTTGTCGGAACTTTCAGTACATCTTTTTCCTCCTGGATCATCACGGTAATGTTGGCAGTCATCCCGGGCAACAATTTCAGGTCGGGATTGGGAACATCTATGATCACGGTGTAATTGACCACATTCTGGGTTACCACCGGTTGCAGGCGAACCTGGCGTACCGTTCCATCGAAAGTCCTGTCGGGATAGGCATCCACGGTGAATTTTACAGTTTGGCCGACCAGGATTTTTCCAATATCGCCCTCATCGATGTTTGCCTGAACCTGCATTTTTGTAAGGTCGTTGGCAATTGTAAACATAGTTGGGGTGCTGAAACTGGCTGCCACAGTTTGACCGACATCCACAGCCCGCGAAACCACCACCCCTGAAATGGGCGCTATGATGGTGGCATACCGCAGATTAATTTTTGCACGGCTCAGTGCCGACTGTGATGAGATGGCATTAGCCATTGCCGTTTCGTAAGCCGTAAGAGAAAGGTCGTAATCTGCCTGGGCCATTACCTTTTGTTCGAACAACACCTTTGTCCGGTCGAAGTCACGCCTGGTCTGGTTAACCTGTATCTCCGATTTTTTGAGGGAAGCCCTTGCATCATCAACGGCCTGTGCCAGTAAAATGGTATCCAGCACCGCAATGACCTGTCCCTCCCGTACCACAGAATTGAAATCCACCAGTATCTTTTTGATGATCCCCGACACCTGTGTGCCAACCAGAACTGTCGTCACCGCCTGTAAGGTCCCGCTGGCCCTCACAGTAACCTGGATATCCCCCTTTTCAATTTTGGCTGTCCTGTACTCTACGGCCGCTGCCTTTTTACTACCCAAAATCATCCAGATAGCAACCGCAGCCACCACAATAAACACTGCCCCGATAATCCAATATGCCTTTTTCATAATATTAATCTTGTTAGTTTTCAACCCAAATCGTAAATCGTAAATCGTAAATCGTAATTAGAATTGTATCGCCTTCCCCTGATAAAAGTCCAGAATCTTCTGTTTAAAGATGTAATCATATTTGGCCTGAATAAGGTTTGACTGCGATTGTGTAAAATTGTTCTTCTGGATCAGGAAATCGGTAGCGCTCATCACTCCTACCGTATACTTCTTTTCGGCATTTTTATACACCGATTCCACCGCTGCCACCTGCTGTTTGGTCGCTTCATATTTCTTCACAGAGGCACGCATATCGGTGTATGTCTGCTCAATACTTTTTCTCAGGACATTTTTAACATTCTGCTCATTCAACCGGGTGGTAATCAGATTGATTTTAGCCCGGTCGATATTGCTCTTTATCTGGCGGTTGCTGTATATCGGAATTGAAATGCCCATGGAAAATGATTGTCCGATGTTATCCCACACCTGCTCGAAAAAAGGATACCCTTCTGGATTTACATTGCCCTTTTTTCTGCTTGATGCATAGTTTGTATTCATGTTGGCCCCCAGGTTTATCCTTGGCCAATGCGCCCCCTGTGAAACTTTCAGCGCCATTTCTGAAGCGCTGGTCCTCAGCGAAGCACTGTTGATTTGCGGCAATATGGTCAGCGATTTCTGATAAATCTCAGCATTGGAAGGAAAGACCAAAGCGGCTGATTCTGCCATCACCGGAATCGCTACCTCAAAATTATCGGCAATGGGAATGTCCATGAGCTGCATCAGTGTGACTTTGGCCAGGTCAAACTGGTTTTGCGCAGTGATGACTGCAAGGTTGTCGGTAGCCAGCTGCGATTTGATTTGCAGGAGGTCACTTTCGGGCGATTTACCGGCATTCACCATCTTCTCTGTCCGATCAACCTGAGAAGTAGTGGCTTCCTCCTGGCTTTTAGCGGCTGCAAGGATCTCTTTGGTAAAGAGTACCTGAAGATATCCGGTCGTAATATTCAGGATTACATCATTTTTTGCTTTTTCGATGTCCGATTCTCCCGCCTGAACATTGAGCCGGTTTTGCCGGATGGTATTGGCATTCTGTAAACCGTTGAAAAGATTATAACTGCTGCTGATCCCCAGATTGGTGGAATGGTAACCCTCTGTTACGAAAGTATTTGTGGTGGGATCGACGTTTTTCCCCACATTGAGCGCTTCATTCGCGCTGGCACTTAAACTTGGTATCCGGTTAGCTTTCGACTGTTCCAGGCTTACCTTATTGAGCTCGTTGCTCATCCGGCTCTGGTTGACCGATATGTTCCGCTGAAGCGCTGTATCCAGACATTGCTGAAAAGTCCACGGCTTGTTTTGGGCTCCGGTCGTTCCGGCAGCAAAAAACAAGATGATAAAAAGCCAAATCGTTCGTTTCATTTGATAACTTACTTTATAATTAAATTTCTCCGTGGTTCTCTGTGGTTCTCTGTGGTTCTCTGTGGTTCTCTGTGGTTCTCTGTGTATCTCTGTGTATCTCTGTGTATCTCTGTGTATCTCTGTGTAAAATTATTTGGTCACAAGGTCACAGGGTTACAGGGTCATAAGGTCGCAGGGTTAAAGGGTTACAGAGTTGCCTGGGGATGAATGGTGGGTGGTTGTAAACACTCAATGGATCTGTTATTTTACATTATTCCAGCGGTTTTTCGTAGTTAATAATATTAAAAAGCTGATCACGGTAATGTTCGCTGATCGGAATTTCCTTTTTCCCGATGGTGAGCATGTGTTTTTGTACGAAATCAATTTTATTGAATGCCACGATGAAAGAGCGATGAACGCGGATAAAATCCTGTGACGGAAGTTTTTCCTCCAGCCCTTTCATGCTCATCTGGGTCACGATGGGTTTATCACTGGCATAAATCTTTACATAATCCTTCAATCCTTCAACATAAAGAATGTCTTTCAGATTTATCTTGTAGAGTTTGTAATCGGCCTTGACAAATAAAAAATTCGGAGATGCAACGATTTCTTTCGCATTGGCCTGATTAGAAGCGCGATCACGCAGATCGATGTATTCGTGTACTTTGTTCACGGCTTTCAGGAAGCGTTCAAAGGAGTATGGCTTCAGCAGGTAGTCAATCACATCGAGATCAAAACCATCGGTGGCGTACTTTGAAAATGCGGTGGTAAAAATAACCAGTGGTTTGTGATGCAGACTTTTCAAAAGCTGGATCCCGGAAATGTCGGGCATCTGTATGTCGAGGAACAACAAGTCGATGGGTTCATTGCGCAAAACTTCCATCGCCTCCATGGCGCTCCGGCAGGTTTTCACCAACTCCAGAAACGGAACTTTTTTAATGTTGTCCTCAAGTAAATCAAGGGCAAGCATTTCATCATCAATGGCCAGACAGCGTATCATCATTAATATTGTATATCAAGTTCCACCTGGTATTGGTTGCCATCATCGGTGATTTTTAACTGATGTTTGCCGGGATAGAGGAGTTCCAGCCGGCGCATCACATTTTTCAGGCCAATCCCCGATCCTTGTTCAACTTTTTCACCATGAAATTTTGTGATATGATTTCCTACGAAAAACGAAATTGACTGTCCCCGGCATACCAGCCGGATTTTGATTTCCGACGAATCCTGGTAACTCACACCATGCTTGAAGGCATTTTCGACAAAGGGGATGAGCAGCAATGGCTCGATTGAACACAATCCGGTCCGGCCTTCGGTCGAAAAATCGATTTTAACCGCCTCGGGCAGCCGCAACCGCTGAAGTTCAATGTAACTCTGAAGGTACTCCACCTCCTTATCGAGGCTCACCTTTTCGTCCTTCGAATCCTGCAGCATATACCGCATGATCTGTGAAAGTTTGATGATCGCATTCTCGGTTTCATCCGATTTTTTTCGGGCCAGTGAACAGATGTTGTTCAGAATGTTGAAAAGAAAATGAGGGTTTACCTGAGATTTCAGAAATGCCAGTTCCGACGAGAGTTTCTCAGCTTCCATCTCCTTTTTCTGGCGTTCATTTTTAAACCATTCCATGGTGATGCGAACTGAACTGCTCAAGGCAAAAGCCATCACCGCCGGATAAAAAGGGAAGAAGGCCGTACGCCAGAAGTTAAACGGATGGTGATGCTCAATCAAACCGGAGGTGGCCAGGGCGAAAATGACATTTATCCCGCTGATGGCTGCCAGGCCTACAAACAGCATCAAAAAATAGACGCCTATTTTTTTCCGCAATAAAAAACGCGGAATGAGATACAGGAAGTTGAAATAAAAATAAGCGGCCATCAGCAGTTGCTGAAACCATCCCATCAGCATGAACCGCTCTCTTCCGGTTGCCGATTCAATAAAAATCAGGGGAATCAGCAAAAATGCAACCCAAACCAAAATATGTATTAAAACGGTATAAGATTTCGATCGCAGACCGGGAATTCCTTCCATGGTGAATCTTTTTTTTGGCGAATTTATTCAATTCCATCTCATCTTTTCGACAAAATAGACAGTTCATCATATTTTAATGCCCGGAAAGATTTTTTCACCGATCAGGGAAATAAGTTAGAAGGATTAATTGTTATATTTGTCAGCTATGTTGAACCAGAAATTACAGCAGCGTTTAATCCAGAAACTTTCCCCTCAGCAGGTGCTGGTGATGCGTTTATTGCAGGAGCCAATTCTCTCACTCGACCAGCGTATCAAGCAGGAGATTGAGGAAAATCCGGCCCTGGAAGAAGCCAGCTCGGAAGAAGAGGACGTAAACACCCAGGACGAGGAGACCGTTACCGATTCAATTGATGCGGATGAGGATGATTTTAACGAAACTGATCCGGTTCCCTCGGCCGAAGATGAATTTACCTTTGAGGATTATGTGGATGAGGAAGAAATTCCCGAATATCGCCTGGTTGCCAATAATAAAAGTCCTGATGAAGAAACCCGTGAAATTCCGATTATTTCGGGGATCAGTTTTCAGGATTTCCTCATAAGCCAGATCGGCATGCATAAATTCACCGATAAGCAATACATCATTGCTGCCACCATCATTGGCAACCTTGATGAATCGGGATACCTGTGCCGTGAAATTCCGGCCCTTGCCGACGATCTGGCTTTCAACCAGGCCATTGATGCCACCCAGGATGAAATCCTCGAAGTGCTGAAAGTCGTTCAATCGTTCGATCCTCCTGGCATTGCCGCCCGCAGCCTCCAGGAATGCCTGCTGATCCAGCTCGAACACAAACCCGACCGCTCTTACGCCACCGACCTGGCCATCATCATCCTGCGGTTTTATTTCGAAGAATTCAGCAAGAAACATTACGATAAAATCCTTCAAAAGGGAAATATCTCAGAAGAAGAACTCAGGGAGGCTATCGCGGAAATTCAAACCCTCAACCCCAAACCCGGTAATACCATTGCGGAAGTGGCCCGCGACAGCCAGTATGTGGTGCCCGATTTCGTGATCACCAACATCGACGGCATCCTTGAACTTACACTCAATACCAGGTACACCCCCGAATTATCGCTGAACCGCGATTACATCAGCATGTTGCATGAATATGGCGGCGCCAAACGTAAACCGGCAGAGAAAGAAGCATTGTCGTTCATCAAGCAAAAACTTGATTCAGCACGCGGGTTCATTGATGCCATCAAACAACGGCAGGAAACCCTCTACACCACCATGAAGGCCATTATGGATTATCAGCGGGAATATTTTCTTTCCGGTGATGATACCAAACTGCGCCCCATGATCCTGAAAGACATTGCAAACATTGTCGCGCTCGACATCTCCACCGTTTCACGCGTGGCCAACAGCAAATATGTGCAAACACCTTTCGGGACGCTGCTGCTGAAGAGTTTTTTCAGCGAATCGATGCTCAATACCGAAGGTGAGGAAATTTCCACCAGGGAAATTAAAAAAATCCTTTCCGATACCATTGAAGCCGAAGAAAAATCAAAACCTCTTACCGATGATGAACTGGTGGACCTGCTGAAAGAAAAAGGCTACAACATCGCACGCCGAACCATTGCAAAGTACCGCAAGCAACTGAATGTCCCTGTTGCCCGTATGCGTAAAGAGCTTTAACCATCTGCTGCATGATTGAAACGAAACTTGCCAGGGTGATTTCATATATTTTTCATCCATTGCTTATCCCAACGTACATTCTGCTACTGCTGTTGAACCTTAACAGCTTGTTATCTTTTTCGCTTCCTTTTTCTTATAAGATGACACTTGCGGGCATGGTTTTTCTGACCACGGTTCTTTTCCCGCTGTTTCTCAGCTGGATGCTTGCCCGCCTCAAAATAATCTCTTCTATGTACATGACCACCAGGGAAGACAGAACTTACCCGATCCTGGCCATTTCCGTGTTCTATTATCTGACCTATTTTCTCCTGAGAGGGGTTCATATATCGTCCGTTTTCAGCTACTATATGCTGGGTGCCACCCTTCTATCCATTCTCTCCCTGATGGTCAATTATTATCACAAAATCAGCCTGCATCTGGTAGGGATCGGCAGTTTCACAGGATTGTTCCTCGGGCTCTCCCTGAATTTCGGGGTCAATCTGAATACGGAGATCTTCACGGGAATCATGCTGGCAGGCATCATCGGGTTTGCCCGTTTAAAATCAAACTCCCATCAACCCGCCGAAATATATTCAGGCTTCGTGATGGGAGTTGTTGTGATGTCAATTCTGATAACCCTGCTCTGATCAGAAGGGCATCAGCACAAAACCGACTGAAATCGGATAGATATCCGGTCCTTTCCCTTTGACAAAAATACTTGAGAGGGAATAATAACCGTTGACATGAAACCACTTGTATCCCAGCCGGAGCGTGGGTCCGTAAGCAAATTTCTCAATGTTTTTGATATCTTTGAATGATGAGACGATGGTACTGCTGGTTTTAAATATATAATCGGATCCCACATATTTGGAATGCCCGTAAATCATATATCCGACCTTAAATCCTACCCCCAGTGCAAATTTGCTCTTCGATTTAAAGCGAAATTCGAGGGGAATTTCCAGATAAGGCATGGTCAGTTTGCTCCGCTTGTAACTTGAATTTGCCGGAATGGGCTTAAACTGAAGCGAATCGCTGCTTCCTTCATATCTGTAATTCCAATAGAGATTGTGAATATTGACACCTAAACCGATGGCAAAACTAAAGTTACTTTTGCCGAAAGGCATGTTATAGGTGCCAAATACCTGCACTCCCTGATTGATGGTGCGGGTTTTCATGCCATCCGGGGTATTCATCCAGATATCGGTAAACAATCCGACACCGATGCTGATACGCTTTTTTGTGGCTGAATTCACCACCTGTGCCACCCCGAAACCGGGAATAAGGATTGAAACGAACAGGATGACTGTTGTGATGCTGATCAGGGTTTTCTTAAAACTTTTCATAGAAGGGGTTTTTGCCGCGTACAAAAGTAGCTATTTAATAGGCTGGATAACGATCAAAAAGTCAGAAAATTGGGTCAACCCCATAAGTTTTCCGGATAAACACCTGCCTGAACCAGTCCGCGGATGCTTTTCACCACCGTTTCACGGTCTTCCTTGTAGGTCATCCCAAACCATTTTTCATTGCAATGGAGAATTCTCACACTGGCCTGTTTCGATTTGATGAGATCGTTGACAACGCTCGGAATATAAAATTCAGCTTTGAGATTCTCTGCATTTTTTTGAATAAACATGTTGAATCCCTGGTTCAGAAAAGTGAAAAAAGATGGTGTAAATCCCCAGAAATTCATCGAAACAATGCTGTCGTCGGGAATCGTAATATTTTGCTCCTTTTCGTTTTTGTAGGCGATTCCTGACTCCATCCGCTCTAAATGGGTGCGTTCGACCACATCCACCAGCAGTGAATCAGCACCTGCCTGACAAACTCCGCGCGACACCGCACCAAACTCCGACAATGTGTTGGCAACGTGATAACCAACCATGCAGTAGTCGTTCTCTTTTCCAGGTGTCCAATCTTTGTAGTAACCGGCAAGGGTTTCGAATGCCCCGCGACCATAAAAATCATCGGCATTGATCACGGCAAACGGACCGTTTATTTTTCCATCGGCCATCATCACCGCATGGCCTGTTCCCCACGGTTTACTGCGATTGTCGGGTATGATGATACCTTCCGGCACCATCCAGGTTTCCTGGAACACATAGTCGATGGCAATTTTCTCCTTCAACCGCTCTACAAATGTCTCCTTGAAATCCTCCTCGATGGCCTCCTTGATGATAAATATCACCTTACCAAAGCCTGCCCGGATGGCATCATAAATTGAATAGTCGATAATGGTTTCGCCCGACGGGCCAACCTGGTCAAGCTGTTTAAGCCCGCCATAACGGCTGCCCATGCCGGCAGCAAGAATTAAAAGTGTTGGTTTCATAGTTGTTTTTTTTACCCCTGTCCCTCAGGTGCGGGGTGTTTTGGTGCCAGCGAATTATTTCCAGGAACGTAATTTGTGCCCCGACTGTGCAAAATAAAAAATGAACAAATAACAAGGTATCAGGATCAGGTAGGCCTGATGAGGGCTGAACATATCAACCATTTTCCCATACAGCAAAGGCAACAAAGCGCCTCCGGCTATCCCCATGATCAGAAGGGCAGATCCGGTTTTGGTAAACCTGCCCAATCCATCAATGGCCAGCGGCCAGATGGCCGGCCACATAATGGCATTGGCAAGTCCCAGCATGGCAATAAAGAACACCGATAAATCAAAGGGGAACATCATGGAAAATCCTGCAATCGAAAATGAAAAGGTTGTCTGGTAATGTATACCGGCGGAAAGGATGGCCAGCACCCCGAAAACAATGCCCAGCAATGCTGAAATCATGAGTGCCTTCTCCTGTTTAAGATATTTTGGTATGGTGATGATCCCGATGATGTAACCCAGCACCATTGCAGTGAGGGTATAGGATGCAAAATATTTGGAAAGTTCGAATGAAAAGCCCTGGGCTTTGCCGTAACTGATGATGGTATCTACGGCAACCACCTCCACACCTACATAAGCAAAAATGGCGACCACTCCTAGCACCAGTTGCGGAAACTGAAGAATGCTGGTTTTGGCAAGGTTCGCCGAAGAGGTTGTTTCGTCTTCCTTGTCGGTATCGATGTCTGGCAGTACCGAAAACCTCAGCAACACCGCCAGTATGACCAGCACAACCGCCATGATGATGTATGGCAGGATGATCCGGCCGGCCAGTTCATTGAGCAGCACGTTCTTTTGCAATTCATCCATCGCGCCAAGCATGGTTTTGTCATACCGGTCCATGCCCTTTAACACAATGGCACCGAGGATCAGCGGACTGATCACCCCGGCGATTTTATTGCAAATTCCCATGATGCTGATCCGCTTGGCGGCACTTTCAAGCGGCCCGAGGATGGTGACATAGGGATTGGAAGCAGTTTGAAGTACTGCCAGTCCCGTACCCTGAACAAAAAGACCTGTAAGGAAAAGTCCGTACATCCTGGAATAAGCCGCCGGGATAAAGATCAAAGCGCCAACTGCCATCAGCAGCAACCCCAGCGACATTCCGTTTTTAAACCCGGTTTTCTTCAACACGAACGAAGATGGGATGGCCATCACAAAATAGGAGATGTAAAAAGCAAAGGCAACGAAATAGGATTCAAAATTGTTTTTCTCGCAGGTAATTTTCAAAAACGGAATAAGCACCGAATTAAGCCAGGTGACAAACCCGAAGATGAAGAAAAAAATGCCGATGATCGTGATCGAAAGAATATAATTTCCCTTCGACCGGTCGGTAAGGGGTAATCCAGCCTGATGTGCCATGGAGAAAAAATTGATGCGGAATTTTGTGAGAATATTCGCCACAAAAATAGTCAAATAAGTGGAATTCACCGCCTCAAAAACCAATGAAAACTAAATATCCCTGCCCACTCGCCCACCTGTCCACTCGTCCACTCGTCCACTTGTCCACTCGCCCACTCGCCCACTCGCCCACCTCTATTCCCCCACCTCCTGCACCTCCGTTGTCCCAAGTCGCCCTTCCTTAAACGGATTCTTATGCTTGATCATCTTGCCATCTACGATAAAAACGATCGATTCGGCAATATTGGTTGAATAGCCGGCGATACGGTCAATCTGCGTGAGGATGATGATCAGGTTGGTGGCTACCACGATGACATCGGTTTTATGCATCATCTCATCCAGGATCCTGCCGGAAATGGCCTGAACCTTCGCTTCAATGGCACTGGCTGCAGTAAAAATATCCTTTACAAACGTAGTGTTGCGCGAGTGCAGGATGTTGACGACATCCTTGACGATCAGATCGGCCATGTTGGCCAGTTCGTCCACATGGAGTTCAGTCAGGATTTCTTTGTATTCACTTACTCCCTCTATCTTCCCGGAAATATTCACCGCAAGGTCGCCAAGTCGCTCAAGATCGTTGTTCATTTTCAATGCCGACATGATCAGCCGCAAATCGGTAGCCACAGGCTGGGTAAGGGCAAAAATGCGCTGGCACAACTTGTCGATCTTCACATCAAGTTTGTCTACCTTATTGTCCAACCCTACCACCTGTTGCGCCAGTTCCAGGTTACAGGTAAGCAGTGCCTCCAGGGAGTTGTGAACCTGGACGTATACCAGGTTTCCCATCTTGAGGATCCGGTTATTCAGTTTTTCCAGTTCATGTTCGAAGTGACGTTCCATAATTTTAATTTTTGATGTACGATTTACGATTTTTGATTTTTGATTTAGGAAATGGCAGACGTAATTTACGAAATGATGCTTACTATATAGAAAAATCGTAAATCGTAAATCGTAAATCAAAAATTCATTTCCATCTCACACTGAAACAATTATCCGAATCTTCCGGTGATATACTCCTCCGTGTGCTTCTTATCCGGGGTGGTGAATATTTTCTTTGTTTTTCCGAATTCTATCAGTTCGCCAAGATAAAAGAAGGCCGTAAGATCGCTCACCCGGGCTGCCTGCTGCATATTATGGGTAACAATGACGATGGTATAGCTTTTTTTCAGTTCAAAGATCAGTTCTTCTATTTTGGCTGTTGAAATCGGGTCGAGGGCACTGGCCGGCTCATCCATCAAAATAATCTCAGGCTCTACTGCCAGTGTACGGGCAATACACATGCGTTGCTGCTGGCCTCCCGACAATGCCATGGCCGAATTGTTCAAACGGTCTTTGACCTCCTCCCATATAAATGCCTTCTTCAGGGAGGTTTCAACAATCTCTTCCAGTTTTGACTTCTGGTTGATCCCGTTGATCCTGGGGCCATAAGCCACATTTTCAAAAATCGACTTGGCGAAGGGGTTTGATTTTTGAAAAACCATGCCAACCTTTTTACGAAGGTTAACCACATCGATTTGTTTATCGTAAATGTTGAGGGAATCCACCAGCACTTCACCTGTGATCCGAACGTTGGGAATGAGGTCATTCATGCGGTTCAGGGTACGCAAAAAGGTGGATTTCCCGCAACCGGAAGGACCGATAAAAGCGGTAACCTCCTTCTCCGGTATATCCATGGTGATGGAATTCAATGCCATTTTTTCACCGTAAAACAGTGTTAAATTCCGGGTCTTTATTTTAACTTCTTTCATCGTTGAGATCAATTCTTATTTTCATCTGCAAACCTTCCGGATTTGAGAAACCCGGAAGGTTTCAACATCATTTGGCCTTCCGGCGTAAGCGTGAACGGATGATAACTGCTGTCAAATTTAACAAAAAAGTAAGCATTAACAACACCATGGTGGTGGCAAACTGAATGGGCAGGGTCTGATCCACATTGGCCGATTGGGTCGCCATGATATAAATGTGATATCCTAGGTTCATAAACTGATCGCTCAGAGAGGTTGGCAGGGTTGCGAGGTAATAGGCTGCGCCGGTAAACAGGATGGGTGCAACTTCGCCGGCACCGCGGCTTACGGCTAAGATAGTACCGGTCATGATCCCCGAACGAGAGCCGGGAAGGACAATCCGTTTGATGGTTTCCCATTTTGTAGCACCGAGAGCGAGGCTTGCTTCACGCATTTCACGGGGGACAGTGCGGATAGCCTCTTCAACTGAAACAATCACCACCGGAAGGGTGAGCAGAGCCATCGTCAGACTGGCCCAGAGAATATTCGGCTGGCCCCATTTTAACTGGCCGCCAAGAAATACATCGTCCATGCCGGTGCCGACAAATTTGATAAAAAAGCCAAGCCCGAATAAACCAAATATGATGGAAGGCACAGTGGCCAGGGTACGTACCGCAAAACGGATGGTTTGTGCCATGATTGATTTTTCATGGGCATATTCGGTGAGGTAAATGGCTGTAATGGTGCCAAACGGAACAGCTGCAACCGACATGATCAGTACCAGCAAAACGGTTCCATAGATTGCCGGAAAAATTCCCCCTTTCATCATGCCATCTTCGGGGAAAGCTGTCAGAAATTCCCATGAAAATGTACCTTTTCCTCCGTTGATAATCACTACCAGCAGGATAATGATTACGGCAATGATCAGGAAGGCAGAAAATGCCGTAGCCCCGATAAACAAGCCGCCGGTGATCGATTTCTGTTTGCTCATGACTGTTTCCCCTGAAAACGTTTCACCAATTTGCCTTTCACATAAAACTCAGCGAGGGCATTCAGGCTGAATGTAAAGATAAACAGCAGCGAGCCTATCAGAAAGAGCACATTGTAATGCGTATCCCCAAAAACAACCTCAGCCATTTCAGCGCCGATGGTAGCTGCCAGGGTGCGGACCGATTCAAACGGGTTGATCCCGATCATCGCTGCATTTCCGGTAGCCATCAGGGCGATCATGGTCTCCCCGAAAACACGGCCTATCCCCAGCAGGATGGCAGCAAATATTCCCGGGGTGGCGGCAGGAAGGGTTACAAACAAAGCTGTTTGCCATCTGGTTGCCCCCAAGGCAAGGCTTGCTTCTGTATAGGTACGTGGAACGGCGGTAAGGGCATCTTCGGTAATGGTAAAAATAATCGGAATGGCTGCCAGGGCCATGGCTACGCCTCCCACAAATGCATTCAGCCGGCCGTCATACCCAAAAATATTCTGGAAAAAGGAGGCCATCACCATCAGGGCGAAAAATCCGATCACCACCGACGGAAAACCTGCCAGCAGTTCAATGGCCGGCTTGATCAGTTCACGCAGCCAGTATGGCGCGAAGGATGCAGAAAACAACGCGGCCAGGATGGCAATGGGGGCGGCAAATAATATGGCGATGAGGGTTATTTTCAGGGTGCCGACAAAAAGCGGAATCAATCCATACCGGGGATTATCGGAAACCGGCAACCACTGTGTCCCCAGCAAACTTTTTGCGGTGGCTTTATCAGATCCATGAACAATGGTATCATCTACCCTTGTCTGGTTCTCAATCATCATGGTGTCAGCCGTAGTTTCCCCATATTGTTCCTGCCCAGAAGAATTGGTCTGCACTGTATCCGATTCACCACCGTATTGCTCTTGTTTCTGAAAGGTTTCAACCTTTGCAACCACCTTTTTCTGGGTATAAAAAATAGGAATGGATTCCTTGAACACAAAGAAAAAGATCAGCACGATGATGGTAATGGATAGAAAACCCACCCCGGTAATGATCTTTTCGGAAAGAAATTCTGACCACCTGAATTTCTTTTTCAACGACTCTTTGGTAAATACAAATCCTTTGTGATCTGTTGAATTCTTCATTGGTTATTTTTAACGATCACAGGCAACATCGATAAATGTCGCCCGTCATCCTTTGCACATTTAATGGTAGCTGCCAAACACTATTTTACCGGGAAATATCCAATATCCGTTACGAGTTTTTGTCCTTCCGGGCTGAGAATCCAGTCGATGTAAGCCTTCAGCTCACCGGTAGGCCTGTTGCAAAGATACATGTAAAGGTATCGGGTAATAGGATACTGACCTGATTTTACAGTTTCAGCATTGGCCACAAAAGAAGGGCTTTTATCGTCCTTTTTTACCGCACAGTGTTTTACGCCGGCAGCATAAGCCGCGCCGCCATAACCAATGCCGTATTTATCTTTTGAAACTGCATTCACCACCGCCGCAGTGCCGGGTAAGGTTTGGCAACTGGCTGCATAATCCGTTTTTACCACATTGTCTTTGAAAAACACATACGTCCCTGAACTGTTCTCACGGCCATACAGTTTGATGTCCTGATCGGGTCCGCCTACTTCTTTCCAGTTACGGGTTTTTCCTGAAAAAATATTACTCAGCTGTTTGACAGTCAACTCTTTTACCGGGTTTGATTCGTTCAGGAAGATGGTGATGCCGTCTTTGGCGCATCTGATTTCAACTCCCATGGAAGCATAACGGTCTTTCAGCTTATCCATTTCTGATTGTTTCATCGGGCGGCTGGAGTTGCAAATGTCGGTCGCGCCGTTGATCAGCGCCGAGATACCTGTTCCGGAACCACCTCCTGTTACCTGCACAATCGCCTGGGGGTGTGATTTCATGTACACTTCGGCCCATTTCTGCGCAAGGATGACCATGGTGTCAGAACCTTTTACTGTTATTTTTTTGGGAGCAGGCATAAAGGCGAAACCTAACACCGCAATCATCACAATTGCTGCCATTCCGATCTTTGTTTTCAATTTTTTCATTTTTTTTTATTTTACGAAATAATGTAATTTCCAATTTCTATTTTCCAATTTCCAATTTCAAGTTCATTAAAACTTCACCTGCAACCTCACCGTCAATGTATTCTGTTTGATTGAATTGCTGTAATCCCAAACACCCGGTACTCCGTTCACAGCATACGCGGTGGTAACGTTTCCAACGCCTTTTGAATTTACACCAATCTTTTTGTTCATCGGGATTTCATAGCCAAGCATAATTTTGATGTTGTCATCAAAGAAATAGGTGTATCCAAGGGTGATGGTCTGGTACTTGATATCACTGGTGCCGCTCGTCAGGGAGTTTTTTACTTCAGTCTTTGTCTGGGCATTGGTTGCCACAACCGGGTTTGTTCCGGCATACGTATATTTATCGGTGGTTTTTACAGCCACATTGCCATTGTAACTATTTACACCAATGAGGTCGGAGGCGAGTTTGGTATTGGGATCATAATAATCGTACCTGAAAGCCACCTGATGATGTTTGCCGATGTTCTTGATCAGGTAAACATAGTATCCGCTGAAATTCCGTTCGATTGCCGGGCGGTTATTGTTAGTGATGGCCGTAGTGGTGGTTAATGTGATTGTATCGTTTTTCCCGCCGCTTACCACCTGCGGACCAACAACGGTTGTTTTGCTTGAATACCCCGGTGTACCATTCACCCCGAAAATGTACTCCCCTTTGAGGGCAAGGCCGCCAAGAAAGTCGAAATAGAGCTGAGCTTCAAAACCCACCCAGTTCTTTTTAATGAGTTTGCCAACATTGTCATTGGTCCTGTTCAGGGTATAATCAGAGTTGAGCACATCGAGCGTGTTGGCTTTGATCTTGCCATAATAGCCATGAGCACCAATGCCGAGGGCTCCGATCTGCCCGAGTTTGAAGGTGTAGGTTACACGGCCCATAAAATCTTTATGCTTGTCGAAATCGTTGTTCAGCGGATTGATGTTAACCCCTGAAGCATCAGGGATGGTGAGTCCGTCATTGCCGTTAAATACGGCCAATTGAATTTTCAATGGAATTTTGGGCGGGGCAATCTCCAACTTGGCACCGGTGGCACGCTCATCAGGGTAAATGGCGCGGATCACACGGGAACGCTCCGGAACTTCGCGGCTGCTTGATGAATATTCCACCTCATAATTGGGCCTGTTGAATTTACCTGCATACAGCGAAAAGGTCTTCAGCCAGCGGTCGTTTAACTGTACATAAGCATCTTTGAGGGTGATGTTGCCGGGTACAAAGTCTGGCTGCAATACAAATACAACACCATTGATTGGCTCGTACTGAAATTTGATCCTGACCCTGCGAAGCATGAAAACATTGTCGGGGTATGCATTGGAAGCTTCATAATGCAGATACTGGGCCTGGATATAACCCGATAATTTAATCTTGGTCAGCTTGGCAAGGTCGCCTTCAGCTGTTGCAATTCTTTCTTCAACACCACTGATCTTGTCGCGCAGGGTGCTCACATTTTCTTTCAGCGTATCCTGCTCTTTTCTCAGGTCATCTGTTTGTTTTTGTGCCTTGATGCCGGTTGACAAAATCAACATGGGAAGGATCAGGGCGAACGTTAAAAAGATGTTTGTAATTTTTTTCATGGTCTTTTGTTTAAATTTTCGGCAAAGGTATTTCTACTCATCCCTGGCTATGTTAACAAAT
Organism: uncultured Bacteroidales bacterium; assembly: GCA_903875045.1. Taxonomy (GTDB): domain Bacteria; phylum Bacteroidota; class Bacteroidia; order Bacteroidales; family FEN-979; genus CAIVAT01. The sequence goes on along the minus strand of CAIQUS010000161.1, from coordinate 37,910 downwards.
GGTTACGTTTACATTAAATAATTGTTAACGAATAGCGAAAATTTAAACTTTATAAATTGACATTCTGACGTTTATATCATCTTTCCAATTCATGAAATGTGATGGTGAAGCAGGTGCCGGGTCCATTGGCTACAACAAGCCTGGCTTCAATTTGCGTACAAAGAATCTGCACAACCTGTAATCCCATGGTCTTGAACTGGTCAAGTTTTACCCCGTCGGGCATTCCAATCCCGTCATCCTGCAATGTAAGCGTTTGGCATCCGTTCTTCGGGTCAACCTGAAAGATAATGCTTATCCGGCCTGCCCTGCCATCCGGAAAGCCATGCTTAAAGGAATTGCTCAGAATCTCATTGATGATCAGACCGAGGGGTATCGATGCTTCAATATCCATCACAACTTCATCTGCCTCAACGGTTAACAATATATCCCGGCGATTATAAGTGCCGGCAATCACCGATGCCAGCGACCGTAGATACCCCGGAAAGGAAATCTTTTCAAAATCGTTCGACCTGTAAAGCATTTCATGTACAAGTGACATGGTGCGGATACGCAACTGCAGGTTGGTAAGTGACTGCACCAATTCCGGGTTTTTGGTCTGGGCCACCTGCATGTTGATCAAACTCACCAGAATGGCAAAATTATTTTTTACCCTGTGATGTATCTCCTTCAGCAGAATCTCTTTTTGCTTTGTTCCTTCCATAATTTCTATCTCTTTGGTTTTACGTTCCTGAATATCGCGGGTTACTCCTACAATTCCTTTAAAAACACCACTGACGGGATCGAAAAGCGGGTGTAAAATCGATTCGGCCCAAAAAACAGTGCCATCCTTTTTTTGTGCCTGACAAATAAATTGGCGCGCTGACTTTGTTTCGACCATTTCAGTGAATTTTGTCTCTGCAAGGGCATGAAACAGGGGTATGGTAAGATCGTATGGTGATTTGTTGATAATCTCCTCCGGTTCGTAGCCATAAACTCTGAGGGAGGCAGGTGAGGCATATATCCGGTTCTTTTCATGATCCAGGTGGGTGATAAAATCAACCGAATTATCTGTGATAAATTTGTATTGCGTTTCATTTTCACGTGTATGTACCTCCATGGCCTCACGTTCGAGGATTTCATCCGATAGCTGAAGATGTAATTTCTGCATTTTTCTTCTGCCACGCCTGATATATAACAGGGACAATACAAAAAACACCATGGAAAGACCAGCCGCCCATATCAGGATCTTTAACACAGATGTCTGATAAATGTGAAATTTTAAATTAAGGGAGTTAATAACGTGTTCCGTTGCAAACTTTTTCCCGGTTTGCTGAATACCCTGAATGCGCTGAAGGGCTTCAAGAATTGCAATATTGTTTTTGTTCTGTTCGCGGATGATCTCATCATGCACCGAATTAAAGCGTGCATAACATTCCAGTGCCTTTTTATAATTTCCCTGGTTATTGTAATAGTTGTAAAGATGACGATAACCGTTTTCAATATAGCTCTTCCTGCCATATCGATTTGCGAGTATTAATCCTGAATCCATGTATATTTTCCCGGAATCCGGTTTTTCGAGATTGAAATAATCCCCGGCAATATTGATCAGTGAACTGTTCACCGAAACTGGTATTTTACCAATCTGCCTGATTTTTAATGCTTTAAGATTATAGTCAAGAGAAGAACGGTAATCTTTTTTCGTGGAGTAGATGTGACCGATACATGAATAAATTGACCCGGTTAAATCCGGGCTTGATTGGCCCGTTTCCTGCAACAGCCAGGTGAAATATTTCAAGGCTTCTTCATCCCGTTTTCCGGACAAATAAAAATTTCCGATATTTTTATACACACATAACTCACCTAATCTGTTACCGATTTTTCGGGTTAATACGAGTGCCCTGTTAAAGTATAACATAGCCGTACGATCATAGCCCATCATCTGAAAAGTGAGCCCCAACTGATCATATATTTTCGAACACAATGCTTTATCATGGATTTTTTGGGCCAGTACCAGCCCCATCTTCAGATAGGCAACCGATTTATAGTCAGCATTCAGCAAACGATTTAACACTCCGACATATAACAATGCATTTCCTTCGCCGGCCGTATCTTTGATCGATTGATAAATTTTTGCTGCCGACAGATATCGTTCATGTGCCAGCAGGAACCGGCGCTTAAAGGCGTAGAAATCGCCCATTTGTATCATAGCCTTTGCTTTCAGGCTGTTGTCTTTTTCAAGGATTGAAATTTTGAAAGCTTTGATAATATAACTGAATGACTTATCAGGCAGATAATCTTTCATCTGTTCAGCCATTTCGAGGTAGATAAAAGCCTGCTGAACAAGGTTGTCGTGTGGTTTTATCCGAAACAAACTGTCGCGGACACAACGGTCCGGGGGGATAGTTTGCGCATTTAATTCCAATGAAATAATGCCCAAAATAAAGGTGACAGTCAGAAAACACTTATGCATACAAGGGTGCTGCCTTAGCGCTCAAAGGTAGAAAAAATAATGAAATCATTGGGCCGCGAAAATTCAATCGTATCTTTTGGACCTCAGCCGCAAGCTGTTGCTCACCACCGACACCGAACTAAAAGCCATGGCTGCACCTGCCAGCATGGGGTTCAGCATAAAACCGGTAAAGGGATACAGGATCCCTGCCGCGATAGGAATGGTGATGATGTTGTAAAAAAATGCCCAGAAAAGGTTCTGCCGGATGGTTTTTACGGTTGCCGATGAAAGTTTCAGCGCCGTGACCAGTTTTCCCAAATCCCCTTTTATCAGGGTAATCTGGGCGCTTTCAATGGCAATATCTGTTCCGGTTCCCATGGCAATGCCGATATCGGCAACGGCCAGTGCCGGCGAATCATTGATCCCGTCGCCCACCATGGCCACGACAAACCCCTGCTCCTTCAAATGCCTCACATAGTCTGATTTTTCAACCGGGGTGGCTTCGGCCTTGAAAAATTCAATGCCGGCAAGGGCCGCAATGTGTGAGGTAATCGCCACACTGTCGCCCGATAAAAGATGAACCTGCAAGCCCATCTCCCGAAGTTTGGAGATTGCTTTTGCAGAACCCGGCTTCACTGTGTCGGCGAATGCAACCATGGCTGCTACGATATTGTTGCACGATACGTAAACGACCGACTTTGATTGTTGCTTCAGTTTGATCTCATCCTGCACGAATACTTCCGGCACTTTACAACCACTTCCTGTGATATAGCTCCTGCTTCCGATGTGATATAGATCCCCGGCAAACGTGGCCGAAACTCCTTTACCGGTTATGCTTTCAAAACCTGAAACCATACTTTCCCCGGGAAGTTGCGGCTGCAATTCACCTTGATTTTTACCTTTTTTTTCGGTGAAAAAATTTACCAGGGCTTCAGCAAAAGGATGCTCCGACATTGATTCAATGGCAACAATCGCCCGCTGAATATCCCTGCCAGCCTGTTCCTGCCCGCGATCTGATTCCGGATCGAGAAACACATCTGTTACCTGCGGCCTTCCGATGGTAACTGTTCCGGTTTTATCGAGAACAATGGCCGTGGTTTTGCAAAACATTTCCAGGCTTTGCGCATCTTTCACCAGGATTCCCGACTGTGCAGCCTTGCCCAACCCAACCATCAGGGCAGTTGGTGTTGCCAGTCCCAGTGCACATGGACATGCAACAACAAGCACGGTTACAGCAGCAACGAATGCCAACGGCGCCCCGGTTGCGGGTTGCCATACCATCCAGGCAATGAAGGTGAGCACTGCAATGGCCATCACAACCGGTACAAACACCGCGGCAATTTTATCAGCCAGTTTCTGGATAGGTGCTTTGCTGCCCTGCGCTTCCTGGACCAGCCTGATAATCTGTGCCAGCAAGGTATCATTTCCAACTTTTTCAGCCACTACTTTCATGCTGCCGGTCTGGTTGATGGTAGCTCCGATCACGGTATCGCCCGGCCATTTATTCACCGGCATCGACTCTCCGGTAATCATGCTCTCATCAATGGAACTATGCCCTTCAACCACCCTCCCGTCGGTGGGAATCTTCTCCCCGGGCCGGATCACCAGGATATCCCCTTTTACTATTTTCGAGATAAGCATCTCTTTTTCTACGCCATTGCGGATAACCAGGGCGGTTTTCACCCCCAACCCCATCAGTTTTTTAATGGCTTCGGAGGTTTTCTGTTTTGCTTTTTCTTCAAAAAAACGTCCCAGCAATATGAACGTAATGATCACAGTGGCCGCTTCAAAATAGACATGCGGTTCAAATCCGTGGTTCAAAAGATATCCGGGATAAATGGTATTGAATGCACTGAAAATAAATGCACTGCCGGTACCAAGCGCTACCAGCGTATCCATGTTGGCCGAAAAATGAAGCATCCGTTTCCATGCAATGACAAAAAATTCGCGTCCAAACCATGCCAGCACCGGGATGGTGAGCGCCATCATGATGATATTTCCGTATTGGATATGATGAAAAACCATGGCAATCAGCACAACCGGAATGGAAAACAAGGCCGACAGTATCGTATTGGCCCGAAGCCTTTTTAACCTTACCGCCGAGAGGTCTTGCGCTTCTTCAAGCGATAAATCACGTGTAATGATTTTAAAACCCAGTTCATCAACTGTTTTTATGATTTGTTCCAGGGTAATAACCGATGGGTCATAATCCACCATCACCTGTTCTGATGCCAGGTTGACACTGGCTGAATTCACCCCTTCCTGAGCTGCCAGCATGGTTTGAATACTCCCGGCGCAGGAGGCGCAGGACATACCGTCAACACGGTACATCGCTTTCATGTTACCCATTTTCTTTTCTTAATGAAATGTTTTGCAAATTTAAACTAATTCCAAATCCCAAATCCCAAATTCCAAATCCCAAATCCCAAATTCCAAATTCCAAATTCCAAATTCCAAATCCCAAATTCCAAATCCCAAATCACAATGTGGTGGAGCATCAGTTTGCAGTTGGATGAACCATCTCAAAAACCAGGTTTCCTCCGTTCATGATCTGCCGGTAGGTAATGTATGGATTTTCAATCAGGACACCATTCAAAAATGCTTTATCCGTGCATATATTCTGAGATGAAATATTTTTCGCGGCAACAGTAAACTTCTTCCCAGTCGCTAAATGGAGCGTCGCCTTTTTCAGTTGGGGTGCTCCAAGCACATACTCATTTCCGGCAGGATTGACGGGATAAAATCCCAAACTCGATAAGATGTACCATGCCGACATCTGTCCGCAATCGTCGTTGCCGATCATTCCGTTCGGGGTGTTGTTGTGAAACTCGTTGATAACACGATGGATGTATTGCTGCCCTACCCGGGGAGTGCCGGAAAAAGCATAAAGGTAGAGGATGTGATGTCCGGGTTCGTTGCCATGTGCATACTGCCCGATCATGGCTTCCTGTCCCAGGAATTTGTTTGGATTTTTGGCTTCAATGGTGAAGAAATCATTGAGTTGTCTGGTAAAGGCTTCGGTGCCACCTAACAGCTTTTTCATTCCATCAACATCAAATTGCGCCGGCGTCCAAAAGTACTGCCAGGCGTTGGCTTCGGTATAATCTCCCGGATTGTTCATGGGCGAGGTGGCTGTGATCGGGTCAAATGGCGTCCGCCAGTTACCTTTGGTATCTTTTCCCCGGAACAACCTGGTATCAGGATCGTAAAGGTTCTTGTAATAATTTGCCCGGCGATGGAAAATTTCAGCAGTGGGTTGATCACCCAGTGCAGCTGCCATTTGCGCTACACACCAATCGTCATAACCACTCTCCAGGGTGCGTGAAACGGCTTCATTGTCAAGTTTATCAAATGGATAGTATCCATATTTATTGTATAGCTCCCAATCAGAATTGATATGGCTGATGGTTGAAGTTTCGACCATTGCCCGGAGAGCTTCCTTTTTGTCAAAGCCTGTGAACCCTTTATTGCAGGCCGAAAGGATCATCGGAATGGCGTGATTGCCGATCATGCAGTAATTGTCCTGACCCCAGGCGGTCCAGATCGGTAAAAATCCCTTGGCCTTGTGATGCAACAGCATGGAATTGATGATTCCGTCTGTTTTTTCAGGAAAAAGGATCTGTAACAAGGGAAAAGCGCCACGATAGATATCCCAGATGGAAAGGGTGGAATAATATTCTTTACCGGGCGCAGTGGCGATTTTATCATCGGCACCACGGTACTTTCCATCGACATCGGCGATGTTGGACGGTTGCAGCATGAAATGATACAGCGATGTGTAAAAAATCTCACGCTGTTTGCCATCGGCTTCGATATCAATCCTCCCCAGAAGGTCGTTCCAAGCTTTTTCTGCGTCTGCCTTCACCTGGTCAAAATTCCATCCGGGAATTTCTGTTTTCAGATTGAGTTCAGCTCCGTCGGCATTAACGGTTGACAAGGCGATTTTAACCAACAGAACCTTCTGCCGGCCACACTGGAACGGTAAAATATACCTGGGAGCATTGTCATATTTTCTTCTGGCAGTTTGTTCAGGTTTCCCAAAGGGAATATCAAATTTTACAACGAAAAAATACTTTCGTTCCACCCAGTTTTTTGTGTGGCAATACCCTGAAATAGTTCGTTCGTCCTCAATTTTCACCTCCGAATTCAACACAAGGCTGTCGGTCAGAAAACGCAGTCCATGCTGAAAGTCGATCAGCACTTTACCTTGTTCTTCAGGAAAAGTATACCGGTGAAAAGCCACCCGCTCGGAGCAGGTCAATTCCACCTTCACCTGATCCTTTTTTGTAACACCGTAATACCCAGGAACTGCTTTTTCGGAATTTTTAAAATACCGGTTTCTGAAGGTCACATCGCCGGTTTCCGAAAAAGGAAGCAGCAGGATGTCGCCCATCTCATTGATACCGGTTCCGCTGAAACGGGTTTGAGAGAACCCCATGAGCACACTGTCCTGGTATTGGTATCCGCTGGTGTGGTTCCAGCCCTGTTCCCGGTTGTCGGGGCCGGGCTGCACCATCCCAAAAGGCATGGAAGGCCCCGGAAATGTATGCCCTGTGCCATCGGTTCCGATGAACACATTCACAAACCGGGCGTTATTCTGGCCATTGGCCGCAGATAGTGCAATAAGGCATAAAGCAAGCAGAAATATTCTCATTTGAACTTTTCGGCTTACGAGACTGTTTAAAAACAAATGAAACATATAGCAACACGATTATGATCTATCGGATGCAAAGATAAATAACTACTCATTCCTTCCGGTAATTCAATAAACGACTTTTCCCTTCGCATCCAGGGTTATCAGGTTATTTCCAACATTGCAGCTGAAAAGATCATTGGAGAGCGCATCGATATGGGAATAGAAGGCTTTGATGACCACCGTGCCGTTTTGGTCCATGACACCCCAGCTTTGATCCAGCCGATATGAAATATAATCGCTCTTTAATGTGATGTCGCCGCCATTGTCATTTACTTTTCCGGAATTATAATATAATGGTTCTGTTTCATCATAGATAAATGGTTGAACCACCGTCTTTGCATCAGGTGCCAGTTTCTGTTGCCCTCCATCCTGCATGACAATAAAACCATCTTTTTCGATGGAAATATTGTCATAGATGATGGGATATCGATAAAACCAAGTCTGTTCCCAACGACAACTGCCCCTAAACTTTCCGAGAAATTCCAGGCATGGTCAAATGCAGCCGGTATGATAATTTCCCCGGTCAATCTGTTAAGGAAGCCCCGCTTATGACCTCTTCTGTAAACAGTAATACTATCATGATTGTCTCCACCAACAGACACCCAGTTCAATTTTGGCGTGGTTGACTTCCCTGTATGATTGTTGAATATTTTCACCCTGCCGTCGCGATAATGAACCATGTAGCAGTGTTCGCTCAGGGAGGTTTCCCAATAGCAGGTTCCGTATTTCCGGTCATAGATTCTCCAGCCGGTGTAGGATGTAATTAAAACAAGTGCAAGGGTAAAGGTTAGCAGTACAATTTTCCAGAATGTCCCGAAATTTTTCATGGCTTTTAGTGTTGGTTATAACGCTGATGGTTTATTATTCAGAGTCACCAACCTTCTGAAATCTGTCAGCAGATTGAAAATATTGTACCGGACACCGTAAATGCTCCCGGTTTTAATAATCACTGCCGGGCATGGTGTCCTGACTTCTGACGCTTCTCAGTTTTAGTCCGTTGACATTTTTCAAGTAATTGAATTTGAATGACATAAAATTCATAATTGTGACTTTTACCGCACTAACGCCCACTTTAAGTACGAAATAAAACCGACAAAGTACAAACGAAAGTGGGAAGGACAAAGTTCGAAGGACGAACAATGGCTTGCTAATCCCAACTTTGTACTTCGTCATTCGTCATTCGTACTTAATATTTCGCGTTGTTCCGCACTAAATGTCAGAAGTCAGGACAAAATGGTGCTCAGCGCAATTTTACGGTGTACAGCACAGCGGAAACCAACAAGCTCCATTTTTGTTGAATCGTTCCAGCAAAAGTCGGGACACCCTTTTGAACAATGGTACTCCAGGAAACAATTCCGGCATTTCAATGGTGCTAAAAAAGCCTTTTTAACTATGTTCTTTATGTTATTTTCATCCAGAACAAACCTGTTATGGACTTCATCAAATTTGCCTGTGATATTATCCTTTACCGCCAGCGGGGAAAAGAAACAATTCACAGAAATGCCGTCAGGGCCGATGCGCAAATTGTTCCTTAAGACATCACAATACACTCCGTGGATTTCATCCAGCCTGACACCTGAAAACTGCAACTCCCCTCCCAGGCGACTGGCAGTTTTTTGAGCAAGAATAAAATTTTTGGCAAATTCATCCGAATCAGTTTCCTTGAACTCCGGATCTGATCCGCCGTATTTCGGCTCAAACCGTATCTTCCTGACAGATAATTCCTTGATAAAGTACTCAACGATTTCATTTTGCGAAAACATGTTCCCGGATGTGATAGTACTCCTGACCTCCACCTGCGTTTTCCGGTTGGCGATGGATTTAATGGCATCAATGACCAATGGTGAGGTTTGTCCCCCGCTTAATGTTTTCCTGTTTTGATGCTGAATTTTCGGAGGCCCATCAATTGAGACACCAATCAGACTGAAATGATCTGACAACCATTTTGCCTTTTCCCTGCTTATAAAACCATTTGTTGAAATATAACTGAAGAAAGGAATTTTCATTGAACCGGCCAGCCTTCTGGTAAGGAAATACAATCCGGTAAAATAATTCCAATGAAAGGTAGGCTCTCCACCCCCGTGAAAAACGACAGAAAAAGGTTTTCCGAGTTGTTTGCAGTTTTCAGCTACCAACTTTGCAGATGCCTCAACAACATTCAGATCAACAACAGGATGCACGCTGGACCCTTTATGGCTACGTGTATAACAATAATCGCAGGCTAAATTGCAATCATTGCTGATACTGATAGTCAAACATTCGGGAAGGTATTCTTTCGTTCGCCGGCTTAAATACCTTTCCTTTTGTTTCGATGCAATATCAATTAAGTGAAGGTAAAGCCCTGCAGCCTCCTCCTTTAACCCTGAAGGATCATTTTTGAGAACGGCATCCCGGAGACCATTGAACTCTTCATTTTCGACAAGGGCTATGAGGCCCGGTGTGTAAAAAAAATATCGTTGTTCCCAATTTAATGCATAAATCGGGAGGTCGGGATGGGCCCGGTCATTATAAGTATGATCCTGTTGAATCATGTATTGGCAATCCAGTAATCCATGCAGATTGAACATTCATCACAATTTTTATTGCAGTGAAGAGTATGTTCATAAAATTCATTTGTAATATTGATCCCGTATGGTATTGAAGCAGGGCCTCCCCCTATTTTCTTAATGCCGATGGTCCGTTTCAGGAAATAGTTCTCCATTATTTCCAGATAGTCAGCTGGGTTGCTAAGGGTCACCCTGCCTGCCAGTTTGATCTCATCATACAATCCGTCAAAAAAGTGTAAATGCTGCGGCAGAATCCAGGAGCCTGTCAACCGCATCCATGGAAACCTGGCCAACTGATCAATGCAAAGCGACTCAGGATGTTTGTTTGAAAAATCAGACATTTCATAAAAATGCTGCGTTCTGTACAAACATGACGGAAGACATGATTCATTGACCAGTAACCTGATCTTGCCATGAAAACTTGCACGGATCTCCTGCATCTGCCCTATATCCCTGATGATTCTTCCTGAGGGAACGATCGCATCAACATTGGCCCTTAGCATAATAACCTGCTGCACGGTAGAAATATCCATCAGCGTTGATGCGGTAATCTCAAGGGATGGAAATTCCGATTTGATTATTCCGGCAAGGGATGGATTTACAACAGAAACACCCACAATATTGTAATTTTCAACCATGTCTGTTAAATATTCCAGGATGACTTCCTTGATTTCATTCACAGGTCGCGGCAAAATTACAGGATTGATCAGAATTGATTTTGGGATTGCATCGTTTCTGAGAAAGTCATTCAGATATTTGGCGGGTTGAACGGGTCTGCCCGTCCCGATAAAATCGCTTTGCACAGGAAAATAGACCTCTTTGATAAAAGACGAATAGTTATTAAACAGATTATCCCAGAAAGGTCCTGGCTGATCAATATAGGGAATCACGTGAATCTTTTCCGCCACCGGTTCTTGTTTATTACTTAATCATTAAATGATGTTAACCCTGTTTTAAATTCCTCACCTCTTCAATCATGGTCGAAATAAAATAGCATCCGCCGGCACTCAGTTCGAATTTCCCGCTGCTTTCATTTATCATGCCGTTACGGTTCCATCCTTTGAAGATCTTTTCGAAGCGGTCTCCATAGATTTCGGAAAATCCGGCTAAAAGGGATTCCGGTATTTTTGTCGACATCAGGGCCACTTCGAACTGCGTTTTCATGCTCCTTTCTGCCGACTCCCTGTATCCGTAATCCAGTCCGATTCTATGCTGGTTCACTGAATTCATGTACTTGTTGAATGAATTATGCCTGAAGTTGATCCCGCCGACAACTCCGTCGCTGATTGCACCAATAGAAATACAATCTTCCTTTCTTTGAAGAAAAGTAAAATAGAGGTTTTTGTCACGTTCATTCCCATAATGATTATAGAAAACATTGTGAAATTTCTTTCCGTTCAGCAACTCTTTCGCGTTCTGAAGCATGATGAAATTTTCGTACTTGTTCGGTAGAAAAAAACGATCCGTCAATTTCTTCCTTTTGATGAACTTTGAAGGCTGAAATTCATACAGGGCAAAACCATCAAAGCCCAGTCCGATCAGGTGATGAATATCGGAAAGGAATCCGTCGGGCGATTGATTTGGAAGCCCGAATAAAAGATCAGCAGAAATTACCTTATGATTTTTTTTCAGTTCTTTGATCTTCTCCCCTACACCTTCAATATGGTCATTCCTTCCGATTATTTTTCTAATATCCTTGCTGAGGGTTTGAATGCCTGTGTGAATCCTGGATATATTTTCGTTCCCGAAAAACCTGATGTTTTCTTCGCTGATCTCATCGGTTGTGATTTCCAGGGCAATTTCAGTCGTTTTATCGATTGGGAAATACGATTTTAATGTTGCCAGAATCTTCGATAAAAGTTCATGGGGGAGAACCATCGGACTTCCGCCGCCAAAATGAATGGTTGTGACATGAGTGCATTGTTTCCCCATTAATTCCCCCCAGAATTCTATTTCCCGGATCATTGCTTCAACATAAGGGGTTTTCAGGTGATCGTTATGGTGGTTCAATGGGAAGGAGTAGAGGTCGCAGAAAGCACATTTTGTCCTGCAAAACGGGATATGGAGATAGATTGAGACCTCCTTAGTGATTTGTCCTTTCTTCAGATGTGCTATTATTTCCGGCTCATTTAAAATCTCTCTTCCGTTTTCCGGTCTGTACGGCTTCGGGGGAATTCTTGAACCAATATCAAGATTTTCTGATAATTTCAGAATTTCCGCTTTTCTGAGGACTTCTGACCGGTCAGGAATAGTGCCCCGGATACGCTCCCGCTTTTCCCTGTTAAGCCTGATGATCTTTTGAGAAACACAACCTCCCGAACACCGGGTTCTAAATAATGAACACTCCCTGCAATGGGGGAAAATTCCGAAATGTGAAAATGGAGCGAGTTTATGTTCAAATATCTCCACAAGTTGTTTTGAGGTAATCTGCGGAAGCAATGGAAACTGATAAAAATCGTTCAGGGGATAACATGATATGAAGCGTCCGTCTGGCAGTAAATCCAGGATCGGGTTACAGCTTTTGCCGGGGGTTGTCCATGGCTCAACCCCTTTCTGAAATGAATTTTGCTGAAACATGCAGGGCACAAATCCGCAATCAAACCCGACTTTTATTCCTTCATGCGCAGCCTTCTCAACGAAGTCAGAAATCCTGATTCCGGTTTCCCTGTAATATTCAGGATGCAGGTACACATTCCTGCGGCTCAAAAGAGGATGAGCCAGGCCCATTCTGATTTCCCTGATAAGGTCATACCTTAATATATCATGGATCAGGTATTCAAAAGTTTGTCCCCTCCTGAAGAGATTGATGCCCGGTTTAACCCGTTTACTGAGAATTCTCATCGTATCCTGTTGCTTACACACACCTGCCGGATTATTTTCCACCGGATGGATGGTGTTCAACAACACTGTCAATTGCCGCGGATCCAGCGACTGAAGATGATTCAGCACCTTTTCCGGCATCAGTCCATTCGAGAAAATCAGCAAGGTAAACCCCCTCTTTATTCCGACATCAACAAACTCCGTAAAGCGGGGATGAATGGTCGGCTCCCCGCCCAGAATCCTTAATTGCTTTATACCGGACCGTTCCAGGTAATCAAGTGCCGAATGAAAAACCCCGGAAGTCATGAAATTATCCATAACGACTCCCTGGCTTCGTGAATCTCCTGCAAAACAGTAGGAACAATTATTATTACAGCTCGTTGTTAATGAAAGGTTCGACATGGAACTATGAAACGGTTATGAATCCTTCTTTTTCCCAGTTTATTAACGTGTTTTCAATTTTTTCCCGGGTATTCTTTGCTGTCGAATCTATAATAGCCGAAAGGATTTCTACGGCTTTTGGCCTGAAACCATATCTCAGGATGACTGACCATACAGCCGCATCCGGATAATCCAGTAATTTTACGATCGAAGTATCGGTGTTTATAACAAGAATGCCTTGATTTTCCACAACCCAGGCTATTTCCGGCAAAACGGTCATTTTTTTCGGGTTCATAGCATCACATAAAATCCATAAGCAGGTCGCTCGATTGATTTGCAAAAGATTCCAGCCTGGCTGTCTCTTCCAGAATTTCATTTGTCATTTCATCCATACCAAGCGAATCCAGGAGGGTGGATAAGGATATCATACGCGTTTGACGGCAATAATCGTTGTAATCATTTCCCGCTCCCGGAAACGTGTTGCCCACATGACATCCTCCTGCGCAGCTCCACCTGCAGAAACATCTTGAACATCTTGGTTTTTTTGTTATATCGTTCCGAATGGTTTTCAAGTTTCCCTTTTCAATGACAACTACATTGTCATCTCTTATGAAACCGAAATCAAGGTCCATCCCAATCTCTTTCCATTTCTCCGGCATCAGATAACAATTGCTGATCCTTCCGTCAGGTGACACAATGGCAGTATCTTTACCAACCGGGCAGGATGAATATACAGGATTCATGGATATGTCAGTTGCATACACCAGTGGGATGCCGTAAGAAGCACAAATTCTCCTGGCCTTGATCAGGCTGACTGCAAATTTAACCGGATCCGGAGGATATAAATTCTTTATTGATGTCTCTGACGTTTCCCTTAATGCTTCAAAATTTATGGAAAAGGGCTTGAATTCACGGCAGAACCACTCCGCAATTTTCCCCATCTGGTCAACATTCTTATCGCTTACACAAGCCCTGAGGCCGAGCCGGGCAGAGGAACCACTGATTATTTCAGCAGTTCTCCTTGCATCCTGAAAGCTCCCCCTTCCGTTTTTCAATGGTCTGTGAGCATTCTGAACCGGTTCAAATCCATCCAGGGAAAGGATGACTGTTGTAAAATAAGAGCCAAGAAATTCAGCCTTATCCCGGTGATACTGCCCGTTTGTAGAAATTTCAAAAACAGTTTTCAGATTTGCGTTTTGTGCATTGAATCGTGCGCGATGAACAACCGTCTCAACCACGTCCATGGCCATCATGGGTTCGCCGCCGAAAAAGTGAATTTCCAGAAGTTTGTGTTTATTTTTCCTGACGATTCCGGAGTACCAGTCTACGGCGCTTACGGCCCTCTTCAATGGCATGTAAAGATCCGGGGCTTTGTCTGCCCCGAAATCACAATAGTTGCAGGCTCCGTTACAGGACCGCGTAGGGATGATCCCCAGAAATAAAGGGTTGATTTCTCCTTTTCGTTTTTCCGGAAGAACTTTTTTTTCATTGAGATGGATCAAAAGATTCTCCACCTGCCCCTGGTTGTCTGAAAAAGCAGCCCCCGCCTTCATCCCTTTTTTAATCTCCAGGGCCGCTGATTTATTGACCAGTGCCCTGGTACTTGCAAAAGGAGAATAAACTAAATATTTCCCGTTAACCGGGAGCAAATATGTGTTTTGTAAAATATTCATTCAGTAAATGATTGAAGCAATCCTCCTTTATTGATCAGGTCGGGTACCAGTAATGGGTATTTCCATCGCAGGAACAAGCTGAATTACACGTGCAGACAGCAACGCAGGAACAATCTGAAACACATGAACAAACTAAATTGCATGTGCATACATTATCACAAGTACATATACTGTCGCACGAACAAGGTACTACCGAATCACAGTTACATACTCCCGTTGTGGAAACCGTGTTGCACGTACATACCGTATCACAAGAACAGACGTTCGCGATCAAATCTCCGGAGGGAAGGCTCCATAGCAAGATCGTTTTATCGTCACCTCCCGAAGCCAATAATTTCCCGTCAGGGCTGATTGCAACTGAATTAACACGCTGGGTGTGCCCCTTCAGGGTGAATAGTAATTCACCGTCGTCAAAATTCCACAATTTAACGGTTGAATCGCCATTCCCGGATACCACTATTTTCTTATCCGGACTTATGCATACCGAGAAAATATTGGAAGCCTCACCAGGAATGCTATTTAGAAGCGCTCCGTCGGCAAATCTCCATATTTTGATTGTCCCATCATCACTGCCGGAAGCAAGATGTGCTCCATTCTGACTGAAAGAAATTGCATTAACATTAGCTGTATGTCCGGAAAGCGTTTTATAAAGCGACCCATCATTTACTTTCCAGATTTTAATTTCTGCCAGATCCCCGGCTGTAACCAGTAAAGATCCATGTAAATAAAAAGCCAACGATTTCAACCATGGAATTGTATTGTCAATCGTTTTAATCAGCTCTCCTGCCGGTAGGCTGTTAATGGATATTCTGCCTCCTTTAGTTCCGGAAGTCAGCAAACTCCCATCCGAATTTATTGCAAGTGCATGTATTTCATCAGCTTCTGCAGGCAATGTTTTTATCTGGGTCATGCCAGGGAGGTTCCAGAGCTTTGCAATATGGTCATCCCCGCCGGAAACCACGATAGTTCCTGTTGGATTGATAGCGAGTGACCGGACACCTGCCGAATCCGCATCAAGCGATTTCAACATGTATCCGCCCGGCACAGTCCAGAATTTTATTTTCCCGTCCAGCCCTCCTGAAATTAGAACATTGCTTTGTGCATTAAAAACCAGGGAAGTAACCGGTTTATTATGCGCCATTTTGCGAAAGGATTTGTAATCGGATCGCGTTTGATTGGGATTTACCGGAGGTACCGGATCAGGAGTTTCATCTTTTGCGCAGCCAGCTGCACCAATAACCGCAATAGCGCCCAATGAAGCAGGTATAACCATGGATGAGGCTAAAAAATCTCTCCTGCTCATTCCTTGCGGTTTTTCATCTGTTTTAAAGATATAAACCTCAGGTTTTTCATTTTGCTCGGTAGGCTGGGTTTTCAACCGGTCATTGTGTTTCTCTTTTCTCATGCAGCATCTTTTATTATTCAAAAATCAACACCTCGTTTTCATGATCATCAGACCTCTCAACTTGGGTACCAATAAGTTCCTCCTGAATTCCCGTCGCAAGTACACACGGAGACGCTGGAGCACACTGTATCGCACGTACAAACCTGGTCGCACGTACATGGGGTAGTAATGGCATTGCCAGAGGGAAGGCTCCACAACCTGATCGTTTTATCGTCGAGGCCTGCAGCGAGAATCGTTCCATCCGGACTTAGTGCCAGGTCATTTATAAACGATTCAAACTCTGAATATACCTGTATGACCTTCGATACCGCTCCGTCAGGGACATTTCGAATTCGTATTTTCATGTCAGGAAAACCATAATGGTCCAGGTCACGTCTGTTTGTTGTATAAACCGTGCTTCCATCCGGGCTGAAAATAAGCGAATTGATATCATTCAAATTGCCTTCAAAACTCCCTAAACCCGTGGTCTCGGGAAACTGGTAAATATTGATGTGATAAAGGCTGCCTACTGCAATCATTTTACCATCCGGGCTAAATGTAAGTTCAAGAATCTTTGAGGTACTTGGATTCATAGAACCGGTTAACAACTCTCCTCCTGGCAGGCTATAGAAAAGGATCTTCCCTTCATCGGTTCCAACCGCTATTTGCTGACTATCCTTTGAAATCGCCAAACAACTGTAAGTATTGGAAGCCGGCATTTCAATGAAGTTCATATAATTCCCGTCAGGCATGCTGAAAATCTTGATCGATGGCTGGTGCCCTCCTACAATCAGTACCTGGCCATCCGGACTGACTCCCAGGTTGTAAATATTTGAAAATTCACCTGAAATGGTCTTCACCAGTGATCCTCCGGGCAGATTCCAAAATTTTATCTTTCCATTGCGCTCTGCTGAGACAAGGAGTGTCCCGTTCGGATTTATTGCCAATGAAACTATGTCACTGCTGTGCCCCTCCAACGTATTCAGCAACCTTCCGGCTGGAAGTTCCCAAAGCTTGATGGTCTTGTCAGAGCTTCCGGAGGCAAGGATTGTCCCGTCCGGGCTGATGGCAAGGCAATTTACGCTTCCCTGATGCTGCATCAGGTGGAGACTCTTAAAATCTGACAGCGTATCCTTTTTGCAACCAGATGATGCCAGGGCTGCCGCTGCTCCTAATGAAATTGCAGCCGGCATTGCCAGGGACCTGGCCAGGAATTCTCTCCTGGTGATCCCGTTTGGTGCCTCCTCCGACTTGAATACATAAACCTCAGGATTCTCCTCAGATTCAGAAAGCTGATCTTTCAACCGGTCGTTATGCTTTTCCTTTTTCATAAGATATTCTTTGGTTTTTGTTTCAATTTATTTTTTTTTCGATTCAATTGTTTGGTAAACCGATTGTCCGATCCGGTTACTTAGTCCTCCCTGCCAAACTCCGTTACTCGAGGCAATCCGTTCAAGGATCAGTTCTTTGGTGATTTCCCTGGCGACTGAACAGCGGAATTCATCATCATGCAGGTTTGCAATGAAGGCTTTGGGAGGACAATCACCTGCGCAATGGAAATAACAAAAGCATCCTTCGCATCGTGCTCTGTTTTCTTCAATTTTCCCGAAAAGCGCTTCGCGTTTCCCCGGTGTCAGTATGATTCCTTTTTCCAAATCAATTTTACCAATGATAAAATCATCAGAAAGAACATGGCTTCTGTCAAAAACCTCATAACATGCAGTTAGCTCACCATTGGCTGTCACTATCAGCACATCGGAAGTTGCCCTGCAGAAAGTCAACGTTCTGACATGGGGGCGGGCGCCTGAATAGTAGAGGTTTTTTCCTTTTGAATTTGCCAGATAATAAGCATCCATAAAGGCTTCAACAAAGGAGCTTACGTCATCAATGGTCATCCCTTTGCCTTCAGCACGTCCCTGGTTATAAACAGGTTCAACCTGGAATGTCCGACAGGTAGTATTCTCACAAAGAAATTTCACATTGCCTGATAATTCCGAAAGACTCTCCTTCGTACACGTCACCCGGATCCCATAATTCAGAGACCGTTTTTCAATTTCAGCGATGGTCTCCATCACGGCTAAGAAGGTTCCCCGCCCATGCTTATCGGGTCGCTGTCGATTCTGGGTTAATTCATTTCCATCCAGGGAGATGCTGATTTCATTGAGCAAGTCCAATGCGCGATCACGAAAATCAGAATCCCATACGGCATTGGTTGTAACAGCAATCCGGCAATTCGGATCAAGCGACCTGGCATATTCAATTGTTTGAAAAAAAAGGGACCGTGCAAGGGTGGGTTCGCCTCCACCATGAAAGCTCAAAGAAAATGCCCCCCCCTTTACACTCCTTGAATTTTCAAATGCGATATCAATTGCTTTTTTTGCGACCGGCCATTTTATGAAAACTGGTCTGCTTTTATCCCTGGCAGCATAACAATAGGTGCAGGCAAGGTTGCAACCGGTGGTAAGCATCAGAATGACCTGTGAAGGGCGAAAGGGCTGAATACAGTTGCACCCTGAGAACAAGACCGGGTCGGGATCAAAAAGGCCCATGTTTTTTAATAAAAGGAATAGTTCGCTATCTTCATCAATTCGTTCTTCAGGGAAATCCAGTTGCTTCGCCACACGTGTCAGTAAAGCATTGTTGACGACCATCGCCAGTTGTTTCAAAGGCGCATAGAGGATGTACTTATCTAAGACCGGGATGGAAAATATTTTTGTTTTTTCATTCATCGTTTTGATCTTAATTACATTCCTATTGAAGCATCACCAATGGATTATCATGAATCAGTTGCTTTCACGGGTGACAATTTTATCAAAATCATACTGCTGTATGGGGTGACAGATCAGAAGCGAAACCCATTGAAAAAACAAGTCTTTAACCTCTGCCAAAGCATCCGGCAATTCGATCTTCATGACATCCGCCAGGTACATGCTGATCACAAACAAGGTTTTGTTCCGATCGAACTGACTTACAATGTATGCCTCATGTTCGGTTAGTTTCTGATACAATTCATATTTATTCTCTTTATCGTTGAAGCGAAAGAGCTCCCCATCCTGGATTCTCCACCTAGGGTCATCAAACAATACGGGAATGATTTCTCTGATCATCTCTTCCGGCAATTCATTCAACCTGTTCAAGGGAACATTCGTAATTCCTTTGGCTTCATCATAATTGATAATTATTTCACCTACAAGTGATTTAAAAAAGTTTCTCCTTGAGATTATTTCCGGCTTTTTTATACCCATTTGAGTCTTTCCCTGGTTTTCTTCTTTACCTGTCAAACATTACGGTTGAAACGTCAATCCAGACATTACCTCTTTTTAGTCTGCTCCAAGGTTCTTAGACCAGCTTTTCTCTTTTGTTACTAATTTTTCAGGCAGCTACTGTATACAATTTTATACAATTTCACCTGACTTACGCGACCTATTGGGTACACCAAAAACTGTTTCTTGAATATAAGTCACCTTACTTGAAGAGCAAATATATTAAATTTTTCGTAACAACCTGAGTTGGGATTTTATGATGCTATTGGCTTGCCCTAACACATCTAAATTTATTTCCCTTGAGCAAACCCAATTAACATGAATAAATCAAAATAGATGATTGCTGCGATAATAAGGTCGCTGTCATGATTCGTATTTCCCTGCAGGAAAAATTAGTGGATTAAATCGGATATATGTATTTGTTCAGACATAAGATGTGGATTTATAATTCATTACAGGTTTCGGGCACAATTACCAGCTTTGGCGTCATCCGGGTAAAATAAGGTCATGATTTCAATGTTGGGCATACCATCGTCGGCGTAAATCAGTGGCGCCAGTTTGGGTGAATTCCACTCCATGGAGTAAAATTTTTCATCCTCACATTTTATGTAATTGTATTTCCCGAAAGCCTCCTCCCTTGAATCACAGATCATGTACCTGCGATTATAACGGTCTTCCTTCATCCGGTCAGACGAGTCAAAACATGGGAATAATTTCCAGTATCGCAGGATGTACTTTTTATGAAGTGTTTCATAAATATCAAAATCAGAATCCTCCATCGGGGTTACAATGGTTCCTTTACCCGGTTCAACATCTGTTATTCCGTTGTAAATTGTGTCATTGATCATGAACGGATTGTTGCGCTTTTCTTTCAGGAAAACACATTCATGGTTTTCATTTGCCATTTTCATCTGCGGTTTTCAATAATCAATTGGAATAATAATGTTTATAAATTAAGTTTCAGGGTTCAAAAAGTAATATCCAGTTTATCTGATTCAACTCTTCGATCAAAATTTCCTTTAGCCCTGCAAGGGCGGAATCTGTCAACACAGGGTGAAGCCCTGTGTGTAAGGAAAACCGCATTGCCCGCAAAAGTTTACGCCCTGAGTGGCAGGGGTTCCACATTTAGTACAAAAAAAATTACCGGTATTATTTCCCAATGAAGTGCTCTGGCCTTCTATGATTTGTCGCTGTATGCTGGCCTCGGCAATTTCTATTGTTTTTTCATCGAGGCTGGATTGCCGCACCAGGCCCCATATCTGGGTTACCAGGATATTTAGTTTTGGGCAAATTGGCGGTAGCTTAAGATATAGATCCGGCAGTTGTTTTTCGGATAACCGAATTTTAGAACCCATATTTACTCCATGGTAATATTGCTCCATCCCTAGTTTCAGGAATGCTTTCACGACAGCTGCAAATCCAGGGATGGCTTCCATGTTTCTGCGGGCGGTTTCATCTTCGGGGTGGATAAAATCCTGATAATTAATCATTGTATTTTAGTTCTTCAGCAGTTCGCGGATTTTCGCTACATCCGGGTGGGTGATACCGGCTTTTTCGAACCTGTCGAAATCCAACAGAAATCCATCGATATACTTAACATACTTGTATTTGGGAATTTCCTGGTCCTTGTATTCAAGATAAATGGATTTGGCCTCATCAAATTTTCCCTGGTAAAGCAAGATCGGAGCAAGGCTCATGTACACGGTTTTTAATGTTGGATCTGTTTTAATGGCAAGCCGGGCATAGTTTTCAGCTTCCCTGTACTTCTGATCAAAAATGGTATAATAAGCCAGATTGGCATAGCACTTTGCCAATTGTCCATTTAAATCCTTTTTGGTCTTCACCAGTTCTTTGTAAATATCAGTCGCCTCCTGAATATTTGCCATGGCACCCTGAGGATTTGTTTTAAACCGTGCCCTCGCCAGATTCCTGAGACTATATGCCACACTTGAAGTATATTTTTCGGGGTTAATTTGTTCCAGGCTTCTACGAATGATCAAAGCTTCCAGACAAGTTGAATCGGCTGATGGTTTACCATACCATAACTGAATATCTGCAAGACTGTCGAGCGTTGCTGCCACCATGGGTGTATAGCGGTCGGGGTTGGTTTTTGCCAATTCCCGGTACAGAGATAAGGCTTCGGAACAGTTGGATTCAGCATTTATTTTGTCGTACGTTGAGATCTGAAAACTGGCCAGTTTACAAAGCGCTGCCGCCAACTGTTCTGAATATTCCGATGGATCAGATTTCCAGAGAGTTCTGATTTTTTCCACATCTTCCAGATCTTTATCAGCATAAGATTTTGATTTGATTAAATCACCTGCATTTTCATTTGCGACCTTCTCTTCTTTCTCAGTCAAGTCGATTTCACAATTAGGTAATAATTCCAGGATTCTTTGTTTTTCATATTCCGAAAATTCATTATAACCCAGTTTCAGCTTTCTGAGGGCTGACATATTTCCAATTTCCACAGGCAGGCTTTGCAGATTGTTATACGTTAGATCTAGTTCCTTCAGGTTTTGTAATTTACCTAATTCCGTGGGCAATTCTGTCAGGTAATTTCCGCTCAGGTTCAGTTCTTTCAGGTTTGTCAATTTTCCAACTTCTGATGGCAGGTATGTTAAACGGTTATATTTTAAATTCAAACGTTCAAGGCTATTCAAATTTCCGATCTCTGGCACCAGACTGTCCAGGGCATTCTCGATGAGCGACAGGGTTGTCAACCTCGTCAGTTGCCCTATTTCATGCGGCAACCTGATAATCGCGTTTCTATCGAGAACCAGTTCATTCAGGTTTGATAACTCTCCGATCTCAGTCGGTAATGTTATAAGGCCCCTGCCTGGACTGTTTGAAAAAATTTCAAGACGTGTCAGGTTCGTCAGCTTTCCAATGTCGCCTGAAAGTGAATCAAGGTAACATTGGGACAGGGTCAAACTTTGCAGTTCTTTCCTGGTCCAAAGTTCTGGTGGCAGACCCGGTTCTTGAACCATGATAAGATACAGGTGTTTTAGATTATCCAATTGCCAGATGGCACATGGCATCGTATCTGCTTCTTCTAATGGCTCCTCTCCAAAATGCCACAATCTTTTCATTTCATGAGGCCACATTGGCAGGTAATTATCTATCGCCAGGGATTCTATTCTCTTTAAGTTTCCAAATTCCTGAGGTAACGGGCCAAGCCTGTTTTCATGAACAAACATTGTTGTAAGGTTCTTTAAATTCCTTATTGTTTGAGGAAGAGATTTAAATTTGTTATCCGAGATGTCCAGAAATTCAAGGTCTTTTAACATGCCTGTCTCCTCTGGAAGTGAATCAATTTCGTTGGAGGATACATCCAGAGAAACCAATTTTGTAAGCATACCAATCCCAGAAGGTATTCGTTTTAATTTGTTGGAAGACACTCTAAGGCTGGTTAGGGAAGCCAGGTTTCCGATATCAGATGTAAGAACATCAAGTTGATTATCATTCAACACCAGATATTTCAGGTTTTTCAACGTCCACATTTCCTGAGGCAGAACTGTAAGTTTGTTCTCTTCCAGGTTTAGGTATGTTAAATTTCCCAACCCCTTTATTCCCGGGGGTATACTACTTAGTCTATTCTGCTCCAGACCCAGTTCTGTCAGGTACTTCAGACTCCAGAATTCTGGTGGAAGTGAATCAATCTGGTTATTTCCGAGACTGATTTCATTCAGGTTAATTAGATGCCCAAATCCAGGTGGCAATTTCTTTAAATGATTGCCGGAAAAATCAATGGTTTTTAACTGTGTGAGCTTACCGATCTCATCTGGTAATTGGCTGAACCTGTTGTCAGCGAAACCCAGGTGGGTCAGGTTCTTTAAATTCCAGAATTCCAAAGGGACATGGCTGATTTGGTTCGAATCCATGTACAGATGATTCAACTTAATTAAATTTCCAAGTTCACCCGGAATAGAAGAAATCATGTTGTTGCTAATATCTAAAAAATTAAGATTCTTGATGTTCCAAAATTCCGCAGGAAATTCAGTGAGTCTATTGTTTGCCAGCCTTAAATCCGTCAGCTCTTTCAGGTTCCGGATTTCAGGAGGAAGACTTGAGATTTGATTATTCTGAAGGTATAGCGCGGTTAATTTTGTTAAGTGACCGATGGCGGCGGGCAGGATGGTGATTTGATTACCTGATAACCCAAGGGTATTCAGACCGGATAATTTCCAGATTTCATTTGGAATGGTGTAAAACCGGTTTGTGTCCAGATACAAAACAGTAAGTTTTTTCAGTTTCCCTATCTCGGATGGTATGGTTGGGAGCAGATTATTCCTGATAGCCAGTAGTTCCAAATCTGATAACTTACCGATGTCAGCAGGTAAATTGGTCAGAAAATTTCCATTCAGTTTCAGGGATGACAATTTTTTTAAATTCCAGACTTCCGGAGGCAGGGAAAGAAGGTTGTTTTCACTCAAATCCAAATAGGTAAGATTCTCCAATTGACCTATTTTAGCAGACAGGCTTTTAATCCGATTGCCTGCTGCATTAAACTCATTAAGATTTTTCAAGGTCCAGAATTCCCGGGGCAATGAATCAATTTTATTTTGCCCGATGAACAAACCGGAAAGGTTTGTTAATTCGGAAATATTCCCCGGAATCCGGATAATTTGATTTCCTGAAGCATTCAAACCTTCCAGATTTTTAAAATTCCAAATTTCAGGCGGGAACTCCTCGAATTGATTAAAATCAATTTTAAGTTTTTTCAGGTTGATTAAATTGCTGATATCATGGGGTAATGAGCGAATCTTGTTATTACTAAGTCCTAAATAAGAGAGGTTTTTCAACTTTCCTGATTCAGGTGGCAGGGAGGAGATTTCATTATTTTCTAAACTTAAAAATTTTAAATTTAGAAGGTTCCAGAATTCTACGGGGAGCGAAGAGATCTGGTTGTTGTAAAGATTCATTTCGCGTAATGAATTCAATTCACCTATCTCTGATGGAACCGATGTAAGATGATTGTACCCTGATTTAAAAACCATGAGTTTTTTCAATTTTCCGATTTCGGGTGGAAAGTCAACCAGTTCATTAACCGTCAAATCGAGTTCCTCCAGGTTTGAAAGACTCCCTGTTTCGGGAGGTAACAAGCGGATTCTGTTATTACTTAACTTCAAAACTTGCAGATTTTTGAACTTTCCGATATCCGGGCTAAGAGCCACCATGTTGTTTTTTGAAACATCCATGTAGATCAGGCTGTCTGAGAAACAGGTAAGTTCCGGAGGTAATTGTTCAAGTTCATTGCCCGAAAGCAGGAGGATCTTGATCTGCGGGTATTTATAAATCTTTTCGGGTATTGACTTCAGTCCCCTGTTCCGCAAATCAAGGGCAACAGTGAAATTGTTCAGTTTTTCCGGATCATCACACAGCAGGTATTCACGGGTCCCTGTTGTGTCGATCAGGTAATACTGGTTATTAAGTTTGACCTTTGCAAACCCGGTTTCCATGTCAAAAGGGAAGGCCTCCTCATATTTAAAATCGATGACGGTGTTTCCTTCCGGATCGATAAACCCATAAAGGTTATTTGTTGCCATGCATACCTGGCATTGCTTGATATCGATATATTCATGTTTCTTTTTTACCGCAAGTGCGAATTTGTCATCATAAAAATAGAATTGATGAACAATGCTTTCCGCGATATGAAGGGCCGAATCTGCCCTGAGCTTTTCCTGAAATGCATTTTGCTTTTCATTTTCAGCAACAGTGAGGGCGCTGTCAGTCCTTAACTGTTGTGCCAACGCCTTTTGTTCTGATTTCTCGGCTTTGGTTTTCAGTTGGTTGACCTTTTCAAAAAGTCCCACAATTTTCTTCTGTACTTCCGGCATCTTATCTTTGCAGGCAGTCATGGCGGCCGAATAGGCGTTCATGGCCTGTTTGTAATCAGGTTCCTGCCTGATAAGGTAAGCATCACCCTCTTTGATCAACTCCTGATATCGTTTCAGGTCACATTGTGCCAGGGAGATGGTGGCAGGGAAAAGTCCTGCTATAAGCAAGAGACAGAAATGAAGGTGTTTCAGGAGCTTCATCATTTTCCGGTTTTATACTTATTCATCAGTTCTACCGCCTGTTTGTTGGATGGATCTATTTGCAGTGCTTTTTCAACGGAACGCCGGGCATCATCCATCTTCCCGTACATTTCAAAGCTCCGGGCATCGTCGAGGCAGGTGTTTACCTCCGCCGCTTTTCTCTTTATTTCGGCCTGCTCGTAATTCAGAACTGCAGATTCAGCCTTCCTCCGGGCAAACTCAACCTCCTTCAACGCTTTTTCGGAAGTGTTCCACATCGTAAAACCAAAAATGGCGAACCCTGCCGAAAAGATGGCAGCAACCGAAACAACAACAATCAAGTTCCGCTGCCGGCGGGCTTTTGCACGAATAGAGACAAGTTCAGCTTCCCTCCGCTTTTCATTTTCCTTTTGCTCCTCCGCAGCCTTACGGATACGGTACGACTTAAGGATGGGCTCAACCAGGGTGTCATGGCTGAGCTCGTATGTAAAGCTGTCCTGGTATGGTTCGGAACGTATAAGGTGGGTCCTCTCCAGGGCAAGCAAGGTTCTTTCTGATATATGTTTCAGAATGATTCCTTTTAATACCTGCAAACGGCGCTGTTCAGGTTCATAAATAAACTGTTCCTCCAGTAAAATCCGGAGATCTATTTTCTCCTCCTCACTTTCGGTGGGAAGTCCGGCCATCAGGTTGTTGTAGAAACTCTGGTGGATCTCCCTGATATCGCCCAGGTCGTCGGCCGAAATGGCGGACCTGTTCCTGTTTTTCAGCATCAGGGCTTCGCAATACTGGCAAACGATCTGCAACTGAAAGGTTTCGATCGGTTGTTTTCCATGATCGGACAAGGCGGCAATTATTTTCTCCACAGCTTCCTGCGAATAGGCAAACCTGGGACACGGAAAATCCCCCTCAATGGCCGCCGGGCTCACAATGGCATTCCTTGCTTCCGCGTACTCGAGTGGTTTTAGTTCATAAAAGGTACGCTGCAGGTTTGGAAGATAATCTGTAAGCCGGTTCAGCATGCTTAGAAAATCGCTGCGGATGGCAAATAACAACCTGGCGTTGACTGCCGAACTCAGCAGGTTCAACTCGTCGTCGGTGAAGACCTCCGGATGCTGTGTATAAAGGTTAAACAGGGAATCCCTGAAATGCGGTGACGTCTTCAGGTAAAGCAATTCATGGAGATCTTTTTTCAATTCGAGGATCTGTTCTTCCGGATAGGTAAACAGTTCTTCAAACTGGTCGAAAACAAGCAGGAAGGTATTCTCCGGGTTGTTCAGCTGCAAAGCCTTCAGCCAGAATGAAACCGAATTTTCCAATAAATCAGGGTGATCAGGTAATTTGCTCTCTCCCGATGCCGACTTCAGAAGCTGAATGATTTTTTCTTTCGGGCGGATATTATTTTCCTTTGAAAAGACGCCAAAACGAATGGTAAAACATGTATAACGAACCCTCTTATCATCTCTGAGCCTGGGAATCAAGCCTGCATTGATCAGCGAAGATTTGCCCAGCCCCGACTTGGAATACAGCAACACCGTTTTTTCTACGCCTACCAGTTCATATAAAGTCTGGATATCATTTGTGCGTCCGAAAAAAATGTGTTGTTCTGCAGTTTCAAACGGTTTAACACCCGGATAGCGGCTTGAATAGTTCATGATTTTACGGGTTAAAGAATTCTTTCATTCCGGTGATGTGGCGGATAACAGATCAGATACTCAGGTCCTCCTCTATTTTTTTATCAAGGGCCATAAAAATCGGGTTAAAATGATCGTCACGGAGTTTTTGCAGGGTCAGACTGTTTCTTGAATCCAAAAACTCCATCAGCTTTGGTATCGCTTTCTGTATTTTTTCATATTTCCTGATGGCCGCTACCCTCTTTAAAAGTTCATCCGATCCCATTTCCGACAAGCCGGTTTTAAGTTTTTCTATTTCGTCTTTCCAGTAATTATCATATTTCTTACGGTTCAACTCCCTGAAAATGTCCGCATCCGGCAAAACTATTGGAAACGACCTGTCTTCAAGATTTTCAGCTTTGCTCATGATTTCCATGAACTCAAACATGCAGTATTCCGATTTCAGGTATCCATCGCTGATTATGATGATCACATACCTGCCCCAGCCGATACGTTGCATAAACTCCCACGTCCTGCCTTTATATTCCAGATTTGCTTTATCGTAAACAATATTATATCCTTTTGCATTGCCTGTTTCAAAGAGTTTGTCGGCCACCTCTTCACTTTCGCCTCCGTGTTTGTATGAAATAAATATTTCAGGATTGAACAGCCTCACCCCGGTATGATCCTTCTCTCCCCGCAAGGAATGATCTTTATGCTTATAGCAGTGATAATAGAGCTCATTGATGAAATTATTCACATCGGGTCCGACAAATGTAATTTCAAAATTATTGGCGCAGATGCTATTGATGTTCTCAAGAGAGGAGAGGTCAGGGGCAGCATACCGTAACAATTCGAATTTTTCATCAAATTCAGTCAAAAGCTTCACCAGCAACTGAAAATACCATTTCTCAAACTCAACTCCCAGAAAAGTAATGTTGACTGCATTTTTAAGATTAGTCCGGATGGCTGTTGGCAGGGCATCCCCTGGTAAAATATTCCTGAGATATTCGAACAGGTCATCATACGTCAGGATCAGTGATTCCGGATCGGTGTATGAGCCAGCGAGGTTAAACAGATAGGGTTTTCCCGTTGTTGGTATTTCATTGATCAGGTTCTTTTTCCCGCGGATATAAAAATCGAAGGTGTGTTCGCATCCATATTCATCGAAGCACGATACCATCGTTTTATCCGGATTCAGGGAGATAATCAGCGGATAAGGGATCTGCGAGATCTTCCTGTAGAGCTCCTTCACCTTCTCTGGAAAGTCCTTTTCATAAAAATCAGCAAAATTTTTCTGCACGGTCAGCCGGGTAGCCGCATTTTTTGGACGAATGATATTATCCTGCGCAAAATAATGTCTGATCAATCCTTTGTTTCTTTGGGAATATCGTTCAGCAAAGGAGGCCTGCAGGGAATTGCCGTCTTTATCGAGGACAATCCCCGGACCGATGACTAAAACACTTCGCTCAATATTGTCTAAAATGTTATTGATATCTGACATGTCTGATGAACCTGTTTTCGTTATCCTGTTAAACTTTCTTTTTTGCCATTACCATAAAGTAGTCGGAGTCATCCCAGGCATCCATAAAACGGTCTGACGGGAAAGTATGCTTTACCGGAAGACCATTTTCGAAATTAAGCACCCTGAATTCTTCGTTTACCCCGTGAAAACGGTTTATGTCTGTGATGACAAGGGCATGATCCGGTCTCCTTTCGAGCCAGTCTTCCATGATTTCATAGAGTCCTTCAATTCCTGAATGCGGGAACAGTTCGCCTGCATCCACACCGACAATAAAACGAACCGTTGAGTAGTGGTGACCCTCATCTGTAAATGAAGGAATGCTATCTAATTGAGCACCTGTTTTAGATCTTTCTTTCAGTTCGCTGGCATATTTTTTCAACAGATAACGCGAGGCAACAACATTTATCCAGGTTTGCAGCCTGGATTCAAAGCGAAATGTGCGGAGTTTTTCCCAGTTGTTTTCCTGAAGATAAATGAAAAAGTCACTGACCAGATCATCAACCTGGAGATCCAGGTCTTCCAGCCGGGTATCTTTGATATACTCAAATATTTTTGCACATTTTTGCTTCAGAAAAAGTGCGGCAAGTAAACTGTTCCCCTCAACAATCCGGGTCACGATCTCACGGTCTTCGGTATTTGTGTTTGGAAGGCATTTTTTTGTTTCATCAACGGGGTCATGCATAAAACAGGGACATGCGACAAGTTAATGTTGTAGTATTGTTGTATAGTCTGATAAATTTCCGGACAAGGATATTATAACATTTGTAAATCCATTACCACAAAAGTATCAATATTTTTCTATTCCGGGAAGTTAATTTCCGGCATCCTGATTAACCGGATTTCGTTTGAAAGTCATCCATCTTTGATGAAAAGAATGTTTCAACTTTCAATTTGCTTCGTTTAAATTTTTGCCCGGGAGATTTATATGAATTAAATCCAAAACGCTAATTGACAAATATCTTACCCGAGTATACCTGGTTATCGGTTATTACCTTTACCAGATAGTAGCCGGTGGGTGCGTTCAGCCGGAGGGTTGTGAGCGCCTCGCCGCTGAGTTTCTGTTGTGCTAAAAGTTGCCCCATCATGTTGTAAACGTAAACGGTTCCCTGGTCTTTACCGGCATTGTTTGCCACAAACAAGGAATTATCCGAAACGTAAAACCGGAAATCATCCTTTGCCGGTTGCTCACCAATGCCGATGTTCCCGGTAAAACGGAGCAGAAAACGATTCGGATCGTCTGATTTGGCCGCAGTAAATGCATATACCGGCGTTTGGGCCATGTTCTGGGTTGCATGGGTTTTCAGGTCTTCCAGCACGATGCCAGGCAATGTCGGAAAAGTTTCAAGCCCGGATAACCGGAATGTATAACTTCCATCGGCCTGGATAGCCAACCCAACGGGAATGGCAAGAGCTTCCGTGAAAAGCGGCATGGAATTAAAACATGTTTTCCGGCCATTCTCTTTCACCGTATACACCTGTGGTACATTGCCGTCGAGGCTGAACATCTTATCGGCATCAAATGTGGCTTTTGACACATTTCCTCCCGTCTCAAAAATAATGAAGGTCTCATCGAAATTGGTCACGTTGCCAAGTGTGATTTTTAATCTGTTAACTGGCTGACTTTCTTCGCTTTTCAACCATCCGTTGTCATGGATCCTTGCGGTATAAGGCAGTGTAAGCGAGGGGCCGGTTGCTTTGACAAAGAACCCCTGGGTGGCAGAGATTTTTCCGGTGCCCCCGGTGCTTGCATGTGTCACGTCGGCATAAAATTCATAACCTGAACCACCGGCTTTTGCTTCATTGTAAATAAAATAGTAACCTCCGTCGATATTTGTTTTGGTAACATTGTCCCAGTTGATCGCTGAGGAGAAGGGATTGCCGATCAGGTTCCAGGTGTTGCCGCCTGTTGTCAGGGTAACTGACTGATCGCCGCTATGGAGGGTGCCTGCAAACGCTTTCGTAGTACTTCCGCCAAAGGTGCCAAGATATTCAACCAGGTAGCCGGTGTTGGAGGCAAATTGCGGTGGCGTTCCGAACGACGCGGTGTTGGCCGACCAATCCACTTTTTTCAGGTTGATCCAGTTCAGGTCACCGGGTACCACAAGTTCGCTCCATTGAAAGAAATCGTAGGTGGCGCCTGTGGAGGAGTTAAAAACAGCCGGGGCGAAGTTGCCATCCATCATGATTTGGCCTGCCACGGGCGAAGAGAGGAAATGCCATTTGCTGTCGGAAGGGATATCACGCTTAACGGTAGCCGTAACCCCCGCGGTATTGTTCAGCAACGAACCACCCGATTCGATCACCAGACCGGTAGCTGTAGCGGAGTTGGTGAGGGTACCGGTGACGGTGACATTTCTTCCTGAATTGACTGTCAATACTTTTCCTGAATTGATGATGAGGCCACAGGAAGTCAGGTCGTTACTTAGAGATAAATTGTCGTTGATAATGGCATTTTTTGTGGCAGAAGGATCACCATTATCCCAGGTTGTACCATTCCAGATTGTCGGATAAACCGGAGCATCCTGATTCGTGAGAGTGACAACACCTCTTCTTAAAACAGTTGTTGTATTTGCACCGCTGCTCCAGATGCCGTCAGGATCGGTATTATAGGAGTATATAGTGTTATCTGCGTTACGGGCTTCTATACGACGCACTCCATTTGAATTGTTTGCGCCAATAGGTATCACTGCAGGATAATCACCAATAGCACTTGTTCCACTTTGCAGGTATATATCGTTCAGTGATGCCGGCAGGTCAGTTTGCGTTGTACTTGTGGCTGTAGCACTCCTTATCTGATAGGCAAATAAGGGGTTTCCTGTTCCACTTTCATTATCATACAGCAAAATATATTTACCAGTTGCGCCAACGTTTGCCGTTCCTTTTATAAAAGCACCATCATCGGTGGTTGCCGGGGTTCTTGCCGTTGTTGCAATATCCAGGGCAGTGAGGGTTTTAGCACCGACAAAATTCGGGGAGGCTGGCATTGTTCCGCCGTTGGCAATATAACCGATTCTTAAATCATGAACCTGACCGGCATCGAATCGCGAAGCATTACCTGTAGGCTGAATAAATACCCAGAAAGGACCACTGCTCCCGGAGCCATTTGTAGTAAAAGCATTAGAAATGGAAGTAGTACTAAAAGATGTTGACCAAAAATTACCTGCACCAAAAGAGGTACTCGCTTCTGATGTCAACGCTAAACCAGCCTTTATATCATAGGCAGTACTGGGGTTAAGGTTGTCAATTTGAAGACAAACAGCAATCGGAGTGCGTGCATTGTTTGCACTAGCAGCGGTTTTACTGCCGAAATATTGCGGTACCACAAGTTCTGTCAGGGCAGGAACAAGAGATATGTTAAACGTACTACTTACCGCATCAGTTAATCCACTCAGAGAAGCAGTAAGGGTCAGTCCGGTTCCGGCAGCGGTATGCACAATATTCCCAAAGGTTCCAAACCCGGATGTAAGAGATGCGGTAACGGGTCCTGTCATGGTGCCTGTTGAAGCCAAAGCCACCGAGCCTGATTTATTCAAATCACGATTGTTGTTGGCATCAGTGGATTCAACAGTAACAGCAGGTGACATTGTTGCATTAATGATTGCAGGTGATGGCTGCTGTACAAGTTTCAGTTTCGTTGCCACCACGTCAATCAATATCTGGTTTGAAACCGGTGCCGATGCAAAAGTGGCCAAAAAGGTAGAACCTGTGAGATCAGCCGTAAAGCCATGTGAAGATGCGGTAGCATCTACCTTGAATTCAAATACCTGATTGTCTGTTAACCCTGACGATTTTAAATAGATGAACATTGAGAGTGTCTTTGCATCTGCATCCGGAATATTCAAATTTCCCGAAGTGATCGGGATAACGATGGAAGAAGCGGTGATCGTTGGAGTTCCAATGGTTGCAAAGGAAGTTCCTCCATTTATTGATAATTTCACCCCCTGAATCGTATTCAACCAGTTTGCTGTGTTGCCGGTTCCGGCTTTGATGGTAACCTGGGTAATCTTGGTGGGTTGCCCGTCAGTACCATAGTCATACACATCCATATCAAACCCGCGGACTGCTGCTGCATCGGTTGTAACCAGGGAAGAAATCAGCACCGGATTGGGCTGACCTCCCAATGCAGGGCCGGATACTTCGGATGTAGCGTCTAAAGGAGCAGCGGTTGTTCCATTTGTGGAAGGGATGGATCCATCGGTTTTATAATTGTAGGTTTCGTTGTTCGCACCATTGTAGTTATAGGGCATTATCGTAAAGAAGTAAGATGTGCCGGCAGTCAGCCCTGTGATGTTGGCCGAGGTGGCAGAGGTGCTGGCCACAATGGCGGCAACTGTTCCATCACCGATGGTAGTACCAACCGAATATGCATTTCCATCAGTAGGAGTTCCTGTGGGTGCAGATCCGGTTTTTTTCAGGATAATATAGCCATCCGCATTGGCGATGGTACTTGCCGCATCGAATGAAAGGTCAATCTGGACCTGTGATACGATTGAATTTGAAAAAGTGGAGGAATGGGCAGATGGTTCTGTGGAGCGTGTCCAGAAATCGACCAGCGATCCGTAACCTGTCTCGATGGTATTTATCGCGTATGCTTTAAGTTTATATCTTGTTTCGGCGGCAAGGTTGGAAGTCATACTCTCTGTAAAGGTGACTGCTCCGAATGACCCTCCGGTCTCCTCTGCATTGGCATCACTTGTTGTTGGATCTGAAACATTTGAATAAAGGACCCAGCAGACACCTCTGGTGTGAGCATTTTCACCTCCTGTTGCGGTAATAGTACCATTGCCCGTAGCTGTGGTGACACCGATGGGATTAACAGCCTGGGTGGTGACGGTTGGGGCGATACTACTACCAGAAGGTGTTCCGGAACCAGTCAGTGCTGAAGAATAGTTATATGCTTTATCAAAGGTGTAAATGCGGTAGTAATAAAGTGTTCCTGTGGTTAGACCGGCATCAACAAAACTTGTACCCGTACCCCTATACACAACTGTCATTCCAGCCGCAACGGTATTGGTAACCGCATAAATACCGTTGACAAGTGGTGCAGTGGTGGGATCACTTAAACCCCTCACAACTAAATA
Organism: uncultured Bacteroidales bacterium; assembly: GCA_903875045.1. GTDB lineage: Bacteria > Bacteroidota > Bacteroidia > Bacteroidales > FEN-979 > CAIVAT01. The sequence continues at coordinate 4,480 of CAIQUS010000161.1, read as the reverse complement.
ACCACCACCGTCTACACCAGTTACTGGAGCTGTCCAACTGACCGTGAGTGTGGTTGCAGAGGCTGGAGTCACAGATGAGGCCGTTGGAGGATCTGGTATCCCGGTATCTACTCCTGTTGCTGATTCGTAAAGGCAGAAATCATCATAATAGGTATCACCGGCTGTTGTCATCATTTTTCCTAATAGACCAGCTGCACCCTGGGTAGCCGAAGCAGTTGCAGTTGGAGCATAGGTAACTTTTTCCCATGTATTAATCGCAGCAACAGTAGAATATGAACCATTTCCTGCTTCTGTTGTGCCTCTGTAATTGTACGTCTGATTTTGAACACAGGCCGTTAAACTTGTAGCTCGGCGGTAATACTGCACAACCCATTTAGTGGTTGAGGCAGAAATTGTCACTAAAGGAGACCAAATACGGCTGGTACTGGAGGTGGAAGAGGACACTTTTAGGGAGTTTACTCCACTTCTGACAGTTGTTGTCTCATTTGCTATGGTTATAAATCCATTGGCTTTTGACCATTTACCTGCAACAGGCACATTAGCTCCTGTAGGTGTATTATCAATTGTAGCGCTACCTTCAAATCCACCATCAAGACCAAGATAACTTGAAGTTTGCCCCCACCCCATCCCAGGCACAAGCAACATGACTATAAGCGCCAGCGAGGCAAAAGTCGTTTTGAAGATCGTAGTATTTTTATTCATAAATGCAGGTTTTATGTGTTAAAATTTGGTTGAATATCGAACTAAGGTTGGCAAAAATGGCTAAATAATGGAATTGTCCCCAATAAAGCGATAAAGATAATACCTTTTTAAGTATCTCATTGTTCGCCATTCATTTTTATTGCGGGGTGCAAAGTTAAAATTTCAGCTTTCCATTTGCACGGATCAAATATTAAGAAACTGTTAAATACTTGTCAGGGGTTATACCATGTTTTTGTACACCTGAACCATGACAATTGATGTTGCAAGACTCTCCGGGATTGATTCCCACTTTTCTTCAGGGAGAATAGCGGATATACCGGAAAAGAAATCAAATCCGGCCGATGCAGTGAATTCGATCTTCTTCTTCTTCTTCTCTGGTGCAACTGTGCTTAATATCCAGAGCCCGCTATTGAACGGAGTCATACACTGTCAGGTCTTCCAGACACTGACAGGTATGAGTGCCCGCTAAACCTGACAGTGTCTGGACGGAGTCATACACTGTCAGGTCCAAAGACACTGACAGGTATGAGTGCCCGCTAAACCTGACAGTGTCTGGAAGACCTGTCAGTGTTTAAAAAACCTGTCAGCAAATGTAATCCATGTGTTGTTGATTGTTATGTCGCTGCCTGTACTGTTGAAGCCCATGTTCCAGGCTCCCGCAGGAGCATGCGTACTCGTCCGGAAGGTTCCAACTGAGGCGCGATAGGAAAATACGGGAGTTTCTTAAAGGTTAACTTTCCTTCGTCAATATAGCCTCCACAATACCATTTACCTCCGGCATGAAATGCTGAACCAGGTTCAGATTGTAATCAATAAGACCCTGTTTAAGCAGGTTTAAAGAATTCAATTCTGCAGAGGATTCCGTCAAATCAAGGGTATTCCCCGACAAAAACCGTTCGATGGCCTCCTTCAGCACAACCCGGTCATGCCAGTCGCCGATCATCATTTCAGTTTTATTAAACGATGTAACAAGGAGATCAAGATGTTTTCCCGGCTTGATGGAATATACAAGGGTTGCGATGGTCGACATGGATTTCAACTGCTGCCGGATCTTGTGAATTTCCTTGTCTCCGGGCTCCGATAACTGGAGATCTTTCACAATGGCCGCCTTGCTTTTGATATAAGCTTCTGTTTTTGACCGCAGTTTGAAAATGGAACTGCTGTGACAAATTTTTTGAATCAGTTTTTCAGTGTCCGTTAATTCTGATTCCCTGAATTTCTTAACCAGCTGAAGGTATTTATAAATGGCTCTCCTCTCTTCATCCCTCAGCCACAAAACAAAGGAGGTATAGTCAGCATCCGGGGGTTGCTGAGCGTTGAGCAAAAGGTAATTCACCTGTATTTCACGAATTTTCCCGGCTTGCCGGTACAACGGCCTGAATAATTTATATCCCCCCTGATGTTTGAACGCCGAAGGGGCCACCATTTCAAACAGGCCATACAACGCAAATATTTTTTTTACATCCAGCCTCGCCCGGTGAATATCCTTTGACTCGCCGGTAATACTGGCTTTGTAAATGTTTGCCAGGAAGGAGGTCGTCCTTTTGCGATAAAAACGAAATAGAAATACGCCAATCTCTTCCCTGTTCATAAATGTCTGTTTTTATCAACCCCCGGCTTCGCCTTCAGACAGACCAATGGTCGGTTTTGCCAATTTTGCGGCATTGTTCAATGTTTTGTACAGTTTTACCCCTTCGGTGGCCAGCCGCTCCATCCTGGCATGCGAAACATTTCTCTCTGTGATGTCCCTGAACACTTCATTGCGCTGATTTTTCCAGTTGCGGATTTCATCGATGAATACAATGCTGAAACGTTCTGTCAACTCAGTTTGATTTGAGCTGAGCAGTAAAAATTTTACCCGTCTGATCGATTGGTCAAGGGTAAATCCGGGATTTATTGTTTGTTTTTCAATTTTCTGGCGCACCTTTTTCAACTTTCGTTCCATCAGATACGAAATGATCAGGGAGGCCTCCAGGTAAAATTCATGTTTCATGGCCAAACCTGCCTTTTCGACCAGCTTTTTTCCACTTTTTTTTTCTGATTTTCTCTTTTTCCGTTTCATTCTAACATGATTAATCCATGAATTCAGGTGAAACTGTAAAGATAAGATAGTTCTTTGTACAAACCCGGAACAAACCATTTCGAAGGGATGTCGTACCTCTGCAAAAATCGGTTATTATTTATTGATGAATATTAAGGGAATATTAAATGTTTGAAAATTGTACAACAAAATGCTCACGCACCATGCTCATAGTGGCCAGTGAATCCGGGGCCGGTCAAACAAATTTTGTCATTTTCCCAATTGTCAGGATTCGTTTCGATATAATGGCAAATGCGTAAATATTCCTCCTCATTTCTGATAATGTGGTCGTGAAAACGAGATTGCCAGAAGAGACGCGATTAATCGCGTCTCTTCTGATCCCCCGTTCGGTATTCCTCCTTTTCCTTCTGATCTTCGGGCATATCCCGCGGATTGTCAAGGTCAGGGGAGGTGGACAGCGCCTTCCAGTCAAACTTTTCATCCAGCGGTGTCAAAGCTTTCTGCGGATCAAAAACCATTATATCAGATGGCAATGCTTCGTATGGTGTGAAATCAGGTGTCCCGGTGAACATATCGGAAAGATCGGTTGCCCCGGCATCGTATTGGTTCAGGTAAGGCAACCCCAGCAGGTTCCAGAAGGTTTTGAAGATACTTCCAAAACTGTAGTGAACCTTGCCCACGTAATCCTTTTTGGAATATGGCGAAATGACCATCAGCACGCTCCGGTGAGCATCCACATGATCCACGCCATTCTGGGCATCATCTTCGGTGATCACAATGGCCATGTTCTTCCAATAAGGAGTATGGGAAAGAAATTCCACGATGCGGCCAACGGCGAGGTCATTGTCGGCCATGTAGCTTTCCCGGAAAGGGTAACCTGCATCCGGACGTTCACCTGCACCGTGGTCGTTTGGAAGGATGACTGTGAGCATCTTCGGCAAATCCCTGCCGGGCCCGGTCCATTTTTCATCGAACTCCTTGATGAACTGGCTTACCCTGAACTGATCCGGGATAGCCATGTTGTAGGTGACATAACTTTTGGATGTCTTTGAAAACATGGGTGCCGGCATCGGGTAATTGGCAAAATACCGTATGCCGAACTGTTTGAAGGAGTCGGCATAGAAAGCGGGGTCGAACATCACCCCAAACCCGAAATTGAAAAAATCAACACCATGGCGGTCAAGATGCTCCCACATCGAGCCTGCTTCATTGTAATCCTCCGGATAAATCGCGCCGGCCGATCCGGTCATGCCCAGGCTTCCGGGTGCTTTTGAGGCCGGACGATAGTTACGGTTGTTACCATAACTCGCAGGAGTGATTGCTTCTATCCATTCGTTGGGATAGGTGTTCACCAGCCACCGGTGCCCGTCGGCAGAAACATCTGAATCAACGTAAAAATTATCGGCCAACGCAAACCGGGCGGCCAGTTTCAGGTGATTTGGCATCACTGTGGTTTTTTCCACGTGCCGCGAATGGTCTTTGTTGAAAAAACTCACATCTTTGCCATACCGTGCAAGGGAAGCGTCACCATCGCTTTTGGAAAGTTGTCCGAATATCTCATCGTACGTTCGGTTTTCCTTTGAAATAAAAACAATGGTAACTAATCAGTGGTTAAAAAATAAGCGTTATTAACATTTATTTGCAGTAATGAACAGGGTGATTTGAAGTTGAAATTTTGACTTTTTGAAATCCAGCACATACTAACAAATATTATTTTAAAAGTTGATAAACAAACGG
>CAIQUS010000160.1 GCA_903875045.1 uncultured Bacteroidales bacterium | reverse complement strand
CCAGTTCAAGTCTTTCAACGGTGCTGAGTCTTTTGCAATCCTGCGATCGATTATTGACACTGCGATTAAAAATAATCTGAATCCTTTGCATTCTCTCTCCCAAATTAATGCCCTACATTTGTAGGGGGTGAATAGTTACGACAAATCAAAACAAGTACCAAAAGAGGATGTCCCAACCATGACACCACCGGCAATGAAATCAGCAACCAACAACACAAATATTACAGGTGATTCAACTACATTACCTGATGTCCCGCTCATTCAGGACACTGTAACGTTAATGATTGTGTACACACCTGCGGCAGCCGCATGGGCGAGTGCAAATGAAACAAGTATCAACAACACCATCAGTTTGTTAATGGTCAAAGCACAGTTAGCACTCGATAACAGCAATACCCTCATGACCATTAAGCTTGTCTATTCTGCACAGGTAACTTATACGGAACTGAATAACAACAACGATTTATATAACCTGACCAACAATGGTGACGGCATCATGGACGAAGTTCATACCTGGAGAAACACCTATTGTGCCGATGTTGTTGTATTACTGGAACAAACCGACTTTACAGGAGGGCTTGGATGGCTGTTAAATACAACCTTAGGTTTACCGGCTTATGCATTTTCATTAACCAGGGTACAACAGGCCAGTTGGACATATACGACCGTTCATGAAATTGGGCACAACATGGGTTGTCATCATCACAAGTTGCAAAATGTTCAGCCAGGGCCGGGATTATTTTCTTATTCAGCGGGTTGGCGATGGACTGGATCTTCCAATGCCAAATACTGTTCAGTAATGACTTATGAATCCGGATCTTATTTCCCGGATGGAATAACCCATACAAGGTTAGCATATTTTTCAAATCCCGGGATATCCTACCAGGGAGTTCCCACAGGACATTCAACTGATGGCGATAATGCATATACCCTGCGACAAATTAAAGCAGTTGTTGCAGCATACAGGACCGGATGCAACTGCAATGTTACTGCACCTGTTGTTGGAAACATTACGCATCCAAGTTGTATCCTTTCAACGGGTAGTGTAATTTTAAATGGGTTACCTGCATCGGGAACATGGACATTGACAAGGACTCCCGGAGGAACGACAACAACTGGAACAGGCACAAGTAAAACAATTACGGGACTTACCGCGGGCACCTATACCTATAAAGTAACCAATTCATCCGGATGTGTTTCTGCTTCCTCTGCCAATATTGTGATCAATGTTCAACCGGTTACACCTGCTCCTACCGGCAATCCATTCCAACTCTTTTACACAGGTGCAACTGTTGCTAATTTAATTGCAACCGGGATCAACATTCAATGGTACTCATTTTCCACTGGAGGAGTACCACTGTCCCCTTCAACGATCCTGGTAAACAACAACCATTATTTTGCCAGCCAAACTGTGAACGGTTGCGAGAGTACAGCCAGATTTGATGTAACCGTAACTGTAAATATCCCCCCAATTCTTACTGTTACAGGAAACGTTGGCTCGAATGTAACCACTTGCTACAATGCCACCCAAACCATCACTGTGGCCGGCGGTGCAACAACCTTCAATGTTCAGATCGGGGGAAATGCCACCCTGATTGCAGGGCAAAACATCATCTTTTTACCTGGAACCTGGATTAAAAATGCCGGACACATGCGTGGTTATATTTCAACAATCGATCATTGCGGCCTGAAAACTTCTTCAATTTTAACAGATGTAAATGAGGAATACCAGTATCCTTTTCAATCAAATAAATCATCCATTAAACTCTACCCCAACCCAACAACCGGGAAATTCACTATTGAACAACCGGAAGGATATTCAGATCACAAATGGAAGGTTGAAATTTTCGGAATGCATGGTAAGAGACTGATTTCAGCAGAAATTACCGGAGAGCGAAAGCATGAATTCAGCCTGTCGGATATCCCAAAAGGTCTTTATTTTGTGACAGTTCACACCAATGATTATATTGAAACCTTTAAACTCCTTTTAACACCTTAGTATGTTTGTAGAGGTGGCAGCCCTTTTAATTGATTAGTCGGTTTTGGTTATTATGTTAACAATGTTTTACAGATAGGTCAGTGATAGTTCGATTTAAAAATATTTTTCACTTTTATGAATTAAATTGCCAAATTTGATGTATCTTTAAATAATTTTTCGAAATGACCATGTTGGTTCAAAAACTTTCAATCGATCGCGAAGGATATTTAAAGAGTCCTTCGAATTAAACCATCTTAAATAACGATCATTATGTGCGTTAAAAATTTACTCCTGTCTGTTTTGGTTTTCAACCTGTCGGTGAATTTATTTGCCCAAACTGCAACCATTGAGACCACCTTTAGTCCAATTGTGGGAGCCAGTGTCTCGATTCCGGTCAAATTGACAAACTTCGGCCAGAATGTATCCGGGTATCAGTTTACCATCGAATTTGACACTGCATCATTGACCTATGTAAGCACCACCAATATTAACCCAAACTCTGGTTTTTTGATAAATGCTTTTCCTCAGGGGATGATGACAAAAATTGTGTTCTCCTGCTCCCCATCAGCCTTCTTTACAACTCCCAGGACCATATTTACGCTGAATTTCATAGTAAAAAAAACCTGTCCTGGAAATATTTCATGGTCAAACAGTCCTACTTCGAAAGATATCTGGGATGAAAATAACGCTGAATATTCCGTAAACTGGGTGGATGGAACTGCAACCATGCCCCCCGTCATTGGCACAATTACTCAACCCACCTGCTCTGATTTAACAGGAAGTGTGGTTTTGAATAATTTGCCTGCCCCGGGTACATGGACACTTATCCGGGTTCCCAACGGAAGTAGTGTCATTGGAACAGGAACAAGTACAACAATATCAAATCTTTCGGTTGGAACATACAGCTTCAAATATTCTAATGGTTCAGGATGTATCTCATTGCCATCAGCCAATGTAATTATTGTGCCAAAAACTGCTACTCCGACTGGAGATACAATTCAATTTTTTTCTACAGGTGCAACTGTAGGCAATTTGGCTGCAACTGGCACTGCCATTAAATGGTATGCCGATGCTTCCGGAGGCCCTGCGCTATCAATTACCAAGTTATTAGACAGTTACTCTCATTACTATGCCAGCCAGACGTTATCTGGCTGTGAGAGTACAAACAGGTTGGATGTGATGGTAACTGTTAATGTACCTCAAACCATTGCCGTATCTGGAAATGTTAACCCGGGAATATCCAAATGTTATAATGCAACTCAAATAATAAACGTCGCCGGGGGTACTACCTACACTGTTCATGATGGCAGCAGTGCAACCATGATCGCATGGCAAAATATAAAATATCTGCATGGGGTTACGGTTGAACCAGGAGGATACATGCATGGGTCCATCTCTCTTTCTGAACACTGCGCACTGAAAGCATCTTCATTTATATCAGCGGTTCCCGGTAAGGATGAACCTTCCATCACCTCATCAAAATCTTTCTTTAAACTCTACCCTAACCCCACCAATGGCAAATTTACCATTGAACAAAAGAGCGAAAAAGAATTCTCCAGCTTAAAGTTTGAAATTTTCGACATATTTGGTGACAGGTTGCTCATTGAAAATATCACCGGTGAAAAAAAACACGAATGCAGACTGTTTGACAGGGCTCAGGGACTTTATTTTGTTAAAGTTATTGCCGATGATTATTCAGAAACCTTCAAACTCATTTTGACGCGTTAGAAACACCATTTATAACTTTAACGTAATTAACAATTCCTCCTTGCAGTATTGATAACTTTTTTGCAGGAGTTTCTTTCTTACCCATACCTTTGCTGCGGTTTTTTCAAAGGAAAACCATCAATGAGAAATTTCCGAAGCATTCTGATTGTCCTTTCAATGCTTGTAGCCTTGACCGGTTTTTCCTGGCTGGGCTACACCATCTACAATAAATTCCAGCGACCATCTGAATCACCGTTTAATGCTATTCCGGGAAATACAGCACTCATCATCCAACTTAATAAAGCAGGTAACCTTCTCGAAGAACTTAACAGGTCGAACCTCCTTTGGAAAGCATTAGCGCGTTTCCCGGGAATCAATCCTGTAAAAAATGAACTGCACTATGTCGATTCAACAAGCCGGAAAAACGACAAAATCAATAAAATTTTTCAACAGTACAATATATTGATTTCCATAACACTGAGTGGCAGAAATAATTTCGGAGCCTTGTACCTGGCTTCGGTGTCAGGCCGGGACCCTGAATCGTACATTCTCGAATTTATAAACGAAATCAACTCCGGGAAAGCAATTCTTACAGAAACCCCTTATTCAACTACTAGCTTGCACCGCATTCAATCAGGGGGCAGCCGGGAGGCATTTTACTTTGCCGTGTTAAAAGGGGTGTTCATGGGGAGTTTCCACGCCGATCTCGTAAAAAGGGCCATCGATCGTCTCTCACTCAATACACCAATGGCTGCTTCATCGGGTTTTCGGAAAGTCCAGGCCACTGCAGGAAAAAAAGTTGATGCCAACATTTTTATTAATTACCGTTTTTTTTCACTTGTGCTATCGAAAATTACCCGGGAGGAGACACTGCCAGACCTGGTGAAATTTTCCAATTTTGCCGACTGGAGCGGGCTCGACCTTATCATTAAAAAAGATGAATTGTTGTTTAACGGCATTACCGTGGCATCTGACAGCAGCCAGCATTTCCTCTCTCTTTTCACAGATCAAAAACCCCAGAAAAAGAAGATCGCTGCAATCATTCCCGAGAATGCACTCTATTTTACAGCATACGGGTGGAGCGATCCCTCACGTTTCTGCCAAAGATTTCAGAATCGGCTGCAACGTGATGAAAACTTTGCAGGCGGACAAAATGATGTAATTTCCCTTATCGACCGCTACCAATTGAACGTCAGTGAATATTTTTTACCATGGATGGGCAATGAAGGGTGCGTCTTTGTTTTGCAGGACCCAAAATCATCAGCCGAAATTGGGTTTACCGCTTTCAATACACGCGACACCTTGCTTACAGCCACTTCACTTTTTGCTCTTGCGGATACTTTAGGGATCAAATATGATTCCGTACAATTCAAGGGACACAAAATTTACAGACTGACCCTTCCTGCTTTCATTCCGGCACTTTTCGGTGAATTATTCGGGAAATTCGAGGCCAATTCTTTTACATTTCTTGATGACTATATCGTCTTTGCCAGACAACCTAAAGACCTTGAACCAATTATCGAAGCGGTTTCAGAAAAAGCTACACTGGCAAACAACAATGTCTTCATCGATTTTGAAGCGAATTTGTCCGACAAATCCAATGTTTTTTCCTATTTCAATACACGTAATGCTATCCATACATTGAAAGGGATGATGAGCCAGGACCTTTCTGACCAGTTGAACCCCATGATGGATAGTATCCGGAAATTTGAATCTGTTGCGTTTCAATATGGCAATGCCGATGGCCAGTTTTATTCAAGTATTTTTTTACGATATGACCCAAATCTTGGAAAAGAAGGTCCATTACAATGGCAGGCAAGTCTCGACACAACCATAACAGGACACCCGCAAATCATCCCCACAACTACGTCAGGAAATCCTGCTGTTGTGGCAACCGATATTTCCAATAACCTCTATCTGGTAACATCACAGGGACACATTGCCTGGAAACTTCACATCATGGGTAAAATCATGGGCGAAATCTATCCTGTTAAACTTAAAGGGAGTGATTCGCTCTTCCTCCTTTTTAATACCGACACGCATCTTTATATGCTTCATGCAGATGGCAGGTTTGCTGAAAAGTTCCCGATGCGTTTTCCACTGCATGCAACGAATGGAATAACGGCAATCGATTGGGACCACAATGGCGATTATCATATTATTGTTGCATTCCAGGACAACAGGGTTTACTGCTTTAACCTGGATGGGATGTCGGTTTATGGCTGGAAGCGCCCAAACCTGAAAGAAGAAGTATCCAAGCCGGTTTCCTGTTTTACAATAGGAATGAAAGATTATATCCTGATTTCAGGAATTACCGGAAACACCATGATCCTCAACCGGAATGGTGACCCCCAAATCTCCCCGGGGCCAAAATTCACTCATGCACCTTTATCAGGATTTCATATCAATAAAACCAACAAAAAAGGGCCATTCATCACAACAGGACCTGATGGCAAAATTATTTTCATTCATGAAAAAGGCAAAACAACAGAGGTTACTGTAAATATTTTCTCACCGGAACACCGGTTTTTCTATGAAGATATTACCGGAAACAGCCAGCCCGAATTTATCTTTTCAGACAAGAACAATCTCTATTATTACAACCGCAATTATAAACTGGTATATTCTTATGCGTTTCGTCGTGAAATCAGCAATCCACCCTTCCTTTTACATCGAAGTGACGGTAAAACCATGATCGGGTACGTGGTTCCGGAAACCAATGAATTATTTATGTTTGATGACCATGGATATCGGGAGCTTGAATCGGGCATTCGCGGCAATACACCTTTCGATGTGGGCTTTCTCGAGAATGATGCTCAGTTGAATTTAGTGGTCGGCGCAGGCAAATTTCTAAAAAACTACCGTCTACCTAAGCCGTAAAATAGTTCCCTTTTTGGGTTCACTACCTATGTGCAGATCATTGCGTTTAAGAAGAGATTTCAACCTGATGCCATAAAGTTGAGAAATGACATATAAAGACTCCCCTGCCTGTAGCTTATGACTTTCAATGGCCCCTTTTCGTCTCTTTGCCTCAAGATACACAATCTGGCCGGGATTCAACGAAGTCGGCTTTGGTAAATCATTGTATTTAAGCAGCTTACTTACGGATAAATTAAAATCACGTGCGATCACATACAGATTATCGTCCTGTCTGGCAATAATCATTTGCAACCTGTTGTTTTCGTAAATATTGCGGTTGGCTGGTCCCGTAGATTTCACCACAAACCTGTTTAACCATGCCTTTTCTTCCGGCGGCGTCGCAACATCAGAACTGTCGCCCGATGCAACAATAAATTCAGCCTGGTCGAAACGGTAAAGATCGAAAGTCTCAATTGTCTTGATCAGCAATTGTGCGTAAGAAGGATTAGTTGCATAACCTGCCGATTTTAAGCCGTTTGCCCAACCTTTGTAATCGGTAATTTCCAAACTGAACAAACCCTTATACCGGTCGCGCTGGGTCAGAAACCATGAATGATCGCGGAATGACTCAACAGGACTGCCATATTTTCTGAAACATTCATTCTTTGTTTCATCATCCTTGTAAAATGTTTTACCTGTCCATCCCTTATGACATTTTATGCCAAAATGGTTATTTGCCTCAACAGCAAGCGGACTACGGCCCGCATTGGATTCCAAAATTCCCTGTGCCAGGGTGATGCTTGCCGGAATCCGGTACTCCTTCATTTCCTTGACTGCAATATCCCTGTATTTCAGTATATAACGGTTCACGATGGTATTGTAATCAGTCTGCTGTGCAAAAACATGGTTCGCAAACATCACTAAAACCAGCAGCAGGTTTAATATTTTTTTCATTTTTCGCTTTTTGGCTATTTCGCTTTTTCGCTTTTTACCAGTTCCCTAAACCTCTTTCCCCGTTCTTCAAAATTTTTAAATTCATCATAGCTGGCTGCAGCAGGTGATAGAAGACAAGCATAACCGGCACGGGTTTCCCGCAGCGCAATGGTTTTAAAATCGTCGAAACGGTTTATATGAAATATTTTTTTTTCCGCATGATTAATCAAAGTCAGATGCTCCATGATCCTTTTCCCGGCGGCTCCCAGAAGAATGAAATTCCTTACAGACGACCTGCAAAGAAATTCAGCCAACCCTTCATAATTGATACCACGGTCAAAGCCTCCGGCAATAAGCGTATCTACGTTAGGGATGGCCTTTATTGCCTCCATACAGGCTTCGGGAATTGTGGCAATCGAATCATTATAGAAGTGAATATTGCCAAATTCGCCCACATACTCCAACCTGTGTTCCAACCCCTTAAAAGTGGCGATACCATCTTCGATCATTTCAGGTTCAATGCCACAAATCATGCAAACATTCACAGCGGCAAGAATATTTTTCAGGTTATGCTCCCCGCGGAGGAAACGGTCCTGGTGAATTTTCCATACCGGAACAACCCGGTTTTCATCTGCAAAACAAATAGCCCCATCATCTATAAATCCACCAGGTTGAGGCTGATCCTGGACTGAAAATGGAAAGGGTTTACGAAGACCCAAAAATGGTTTCACAAGCTTATCAACCAGATGATCATCAGAATTAAAAACAAGGAAATCACCAGGTTGCTGATATTTTGTGATATTTATTTTGGCCTGCTGATAGGTATCATAACTTTCGTAGGCATCCAGATGTTCTTCGTAAAGATTAAGCAGAACAGAAATATGCGGAGCGATTTTCAGTAATTCAAGCTGATGTGACGAAAGCTCAAAAACAATCGAAGTAGACGTGGTAATGAGGTCAATGAAATGAAATACAGGATTACCGATGTTTCCGGCCAGAAGTACATCTTTCCCGGCAGTTTTAAAAATATGGTGAATCAAACTTGAGGTGGTGCTTTTACCTTTTGTTCCGGTGACGCCAATCACTTGTTTTGAATAGCATTCCAGAAAAATTTCGGTTTGCGAGGTAATCTTTTTCCTGGGAATGTGGAAATCGGCAGCTTGTTTGGTTTCTGAAGAAGCTGATTCATCATCCGGACCAATCAGTTGCCAGATCGGAATTCCCGGGGACCGAAAAATCACGTCATACTTAACCAGATGGTTGAGATACCCTGCTCCCGTGATGAAGTGCAAACAATCATCGTGCTGAATCAATGGGTTTTCATGAACACCATCGCTCATATCGGCAATGGCAAGTTGTTTGTCCGGGAAAATTTTTCGCAAAAGCAGATAGGTCGATTGCCCTTCCCTTCCAAATCCGAGAATTACAATCGATTTATTTGTGAACCGTTCACGAATCAGATTTACCATAAGTTGTGTTTAACCCTTTCATCCAATATTTTCATAAATACAGGTAGGAGGTAATGTTCAGTCGATATATGTGCCAATTCGAAGGAAAAATCAATCCTGTTATAGGTGGAATAAGCTTGGGAATTCTTATAATATTCTAACAGACAAGGAAGTTCATTTGAGTCCAACTGCCTGATCGTTTTACAAAGCGCCAGGTTTACCTCCCGGATGGTTCCCACGCAATCAAAAGGTTTTTCATCGGCCAACCCCGTAAGCTGATCGAAAATATTTTTCAAGGATTCTTCTGCAAGCAGATTTTTTCCAAAAATCATCTTAAGCTGACCTTCTTTCAGAAAAGGGGATAAAATAATGTACGTAAAAAGACATTTTGCACAAACACCGCACCAGGAGTCGGTTTTACTTCCTGCATTACAGCTTTTAAATGCTGCATGATAACGAGGAAATCCGGAAAACAGGCAGGCGATCTGCAACTCATTCAGCGGGCGGAGAAAACTAAAATAGTTAATATCTTTACTGATCCATCGGTTCACATATTTACGAAAATCCGATTCAAATTGAAACGACTTTGAATATTGATGATTAATTTGGGTACCCCCGATGGTAGCCTCATTCGCGCTTGACTCATTCGAAAGGGCGATATGCCTGCGACCTGTCACGATGGCAGAAAGCACCGTGACAAAAGCGAGCATGGCAGAAAAAGGCGTATGTCCGTTTAAAAAACCAAGCTCATTCAATTTCAGCAATACAGGATCAATAGTGCGTTTGATTTCGATGAACTGATCAGATTTAAAACCCTTTGCAACAATTGTTTCCAGACTGGCGTCCCTTGGATTCATGATCAAGGGAATGCTGTCTGGCAGCGATCCGAGCAATTCAAGGGTCACCGCTGAATCCTTGCCACCGCCAACCGGAATAATCACGGAATTTTCAAGGAACATTTTTTTCTCAACCAATTGATTTGTTGAGACAACCTCCAGTTGCATAAAACTGTCTGCTGTTACATCAAGTCCATTCAGATAAAAAAATTCGCCCAATCCATGGAAATAGAGCTTTTTCCACCATATCAACTGTTCGGCATTCAGGATAAAAGGCCGGATGATAATCTTTGGGGAACAAGTCGCCTTCCAATAACTGATCAGTTCGATCATCCCCAGGTTGAAGACGATGCAGTCGAGATGATCTGCAATTTTTTCATCGGCAAGGAAACAGGATTTCCTTGGTATAAAAAGCGTCGGGTGAAATTGGTACTGATCAGCAAGGTTAAAAGTGAACCTGATATCGAGGCCACGGGCAGTCAGCGTATACTCCTGTTTTTCAAAGATAAAAAATGGAAACTGTTCTCGTAATTGAACAAAAATTGACTGCCTGCTTGACCTTGCCATAAAATGGTATTATATTTGTCGATTGCGACCAACGCAAAAGTACTAAAATTGTAAGAACACCATGGAAAAACCACGCACAAAGCCAAAACAGGGCAGCATCCTGATCTCTGAGCCATCGCTGCGCGATTTCTACTTCAGACAATCGGTAATTTTGTTGGCAGAACATAATGAAGAAGGCACATTCGGAGTCATTGTCAACAAACCGATTGAAGCCCGTTTGAAAGATATTATCAAAGGTTTTTCCGGATATAACCTTCCCGTTTATCTTGGTGGCCCGGTCAAAACCAACAGCATCTTTTTTATCCATACCCGCGATGACATTGATCAAAGTTTGCCTATTATGCAGGGACTTTATTGGGGGGGCAATCTTGAAACTATCAGGGAAATGCTTAAAAGTAAAGTAATGTTGCCAAGGGAAATCCGGTTTTTTGTCGGCTACTCAGGGTGGTCACCGAATCAGTTAGACCGTGAGTTAAAAGAAAAATCGTGGGTTCTTTCGCAAACATCCGTCAACGAAATAATTAACGACCATCCCGAAACTCTCTGGAGCAATTATCTTAAAAATATGGGTCAGGATTATGCCATTTGGGCTAACTTCCCGGCCGACCCAACGTTTAATTAATCTCCACACCGGTCTTTCCACCTGTCCACCTGTCCACTCGGTCACTCGTCCACTCGTTTACCAGTTTACCCAATAAATTCCCTACTTTTGCAAGTTGTTAAACACTACCTGACCGGTTTCAAGGAGCACCTGTTTATATGAAAAAAAGTGACATTATAGTTTTGGGGGTGATCCTTATGTTCCTGCTCCCTTTTTTTATTTTTCCGCCAGTATACAGAGCTTACCTGGAATTGAATTCAGAGCATGCATATTTACTAAGCTTTATCAAGTTCGCAATCCTGGCTACATTTGGCGAATGCCTGGGATTACGGCTGAGAACCGGGTACTACAATAAAAAAGGGTTTGGATTACTCCCCCGTGCCCTCGTTTGGGGTTTTCTGGGTATTACCATTAAAGTTGCCTTCGTGATTTTCGGGGAAGGGGCACCGCTGATGTTGAAATCTTTGGGATTAAATTTTCCCACAGCCCATCCGGCTGATATTTTACGACAGTCCGGGTTCAGCTGGTTAAAACTGCTTTCTGCCTTTAGTGTGAGTGCTACCCTGAATTTTTTTTTCGCACCTGTATTCATGGGATTTCATCGTATCACGGATATGCACATTATGAATACCGGCGGAACTTTAAAAGGTTTTTTCACCCCGATACCCGTGGGCCAATACATTAAAGAAGGTGACTGGCTCACTTTCTGGAACTTTGTTATAAAAATTACCATCCCTGTTTTCTGGATCCCTGCCCAAACCCTTAATTTTATGCTTCCTGAAGGCTCCCGCATCCTCGTCGCTGCTTTTTACAGCGTGATTCTTGGGGTGTTGCTTTCTTTGGCAAGCCTGATGGAAATGAAACGACTCTGAACAAGGAACATTGACCATAAAATTTCGTCTCTCTTTTGTAACTGGTAAGAAATGAATCGTTAACTTTGGATTCAAAATCTGTTGATCCAAAATGAACATACCATGCTTACCGATGCGCAAAATCAAATAAATTATTACGGCGGCGAGCCGGGGGCACAGGTCGCCTCCCGTGAAGGGAAACGGCAGCCAACTCCCAGGGCAAATTCAGCCCGTGAACTATATTTTGAAACCAAATCTTCGGTTTCAATGGAATTCCCCTATTGGTACACCCGCCGATGGGAGGAGATGGAGGGCGAAATCCCGATTATTCGCCGTGCCGAGGCGTTAAAAGCTGGTTTTCAACACCTGACCCCGGTAATTTATCCCGGGGAACTTTTGTGTATGGGTAAATCCAGTTACCTCCGCGGATCCTTTCCGATGCCATGGCTGTCTGAAGCGTTTTTCATGGCTGCCGAAAACAAACTGTACCAGGAAGCCCAGGAATCAGGAAAACTTACTGCCGATACCTTTACCACCATGGGCAAAGGTGGAGGAAATGTTACAAAAAGTGTAGGGAAGGTACTTTCCATTGCTGGAAAATTCGGACTTCGGGTTGAGGAAATGCCTGCCATGCTTGAAGTAGCAAAAAAATGGAAAGACAAATCGGTTGATGATGTTGGCCATAAATATGAACAACTCGTACCCGGGTACAAGGAAAAAGAGGCACTGATGCGCTCGGTTATCTGCATGTTCGACTCCGGGTATACCCTTCCCCAGGGACGTGAGGTCATGAACTATTATTACCCGCTGCAATTCGGCATCGACGGGATTATTCAAAATTGCGAAGATGGCATTGCAGATGTGGCCGGTTATCCTGATATGGACAGGCTCTATTTTTACAAGGCCGTCATTCTGATGCTGGAAGGTATCAAAGCGTGGATCATTAATTACGCAGATGAAGCACTTTTACTCGCCTCCATTGAAAAAGAACCTCAGCAAAAAACCGAATACCTTGAGATGGCCGAAAGGCTGCATTGGATCTCCTCCAAACCACCCCGTTCATTTCATGATGCATTGCAGATGCTTTGGCTCTTTCATGTTGCCGTGTTGAACGAAGATGCCATATCTGGATTGTCGCCAGGCCGCGTCGGACAGGTACTCTATCCATTCTGGCAACGTGACATGAAAAATGGTGTGATCGATCGCGAAAAAAGTCTTGAACTGCTTGAGTGCATGCGCATCAAATTCACCGAGATTGATTGTTTTGCCTCGATGGGTGTTGTGGGAGGCGTACTTTCGGGCAATACATTTAACAACCTCTGCCTTGGCGGCTTGCTCAAGGACGGTACGTCAGCAGCCAACGAGCTCGAAATGCTTATCCTTGAGGCCGGGATCACATGCGACACCCCCCAACCTACCCTATCGCTTTTGTATGATGAAAAACTCCCGGAAGAGTTCCTGCTCAAGGGTGTGGAGTGCACCAAAATAGGTACCGGTTATCCAGCCTGGGTTAACAATCAGGTGGCCATGGAATTTTTACTTGGAAACTATGCACATGAAGGTATGAACCTGGAGGAGGCCAGGGCATGGGCCATCGGTGGTTGCCTTGAAACATCACCCGGCAGTTGGATGCCGCTTGAACTCGACAATGAAATTCATTGGATACCGGGCGGTTCGGCTCCGGCAACCAGTGTTGGGGTACATTTTCTGAACCTCCCGAAATTGCTTGAAGTTGTGTTGTTCGATGGCATGGACATGCGCACTGGTCAGCGGATTTTCCCTTCTCATGGATTCAAACTGGAAACGTATGATGAACTCTGGCAAGGTTTTAAAGATTATTTCAGCCGGGCTTGTCATGTGCTTACACTTACAAACAACATTCAACATGATGCCTGGCGAAAGATTTCACCATCACTTATAAATTCAATGCTGAAACCCGATTGTCTGGCAAAAGGCAAGGACATCGGGCAGATGGGCTGTCGCTACAACACAACATTTAACATCGAAAGTTGTGGTACTACCAATCTCGTGAATTCTCTGGGTTCCTTGAAAAAGAATGTCTTTACAGATAATAACTATACCCTGCACGAGTACCGTTCTGCAATCCTGGCAAACTTCGGTTATAAAACAGCACAGGAAACCGGTTCCTATTCACTGATCGATCAGGTTCCAACTGATGATTATCCTAATTGGAAAAAAATCCACAGGCAAAGCCTTGATGCTCCGAAATTTGGCAATGACAATCCCTTTGTGGATAACATTCTGAAAGAGTGGGAAGATTGGTTTTGTGACATGGCGCACAACTACCGCTCACTTTACGATCAGCCAATGTACGCCTGTCAGATATCTGTTTCCACCCATGGTCCCATGGGGGCTGTAACCCTGGCCAGTCCCGACGGGCGTTTGAGTGGCACAACATTCTCTGACGGCTCTGTTTCAGCCTATCCCGGAACTGATAAAAACGGGCCCTATGCCCTTTTCAACTCAGCAACCTGCTGGAATCATGCCCAGTCACAAAATTCACAGCTCAATATGAAGATTCATCCTTCGGTGGTTAAAGGCCGTGAAGGGTCACGGAAATTTCTGGAACTTATCCGTGCTTATCTGCGTAAAGGCGGTTTTCATGTCCAATTCAACATCGTCGACTCACGCATGCTCAAACAGGCTCAGGCGGAACCGGATAAATTCAGGAGCTTGCTTGTACGTGTTGCCGGGTTTACACAATACTGGGTGGAACTCGGGAAACAGATTCAGGATGAGGTAATATCCAGAACTGAATATGAGGAGGTTTAGAAGAATTGAATACTGAAAACCGGACTTCCGCAAAATTGATGCGGTATTGAAAAAAGTTGAAATATATGTCAATTATGGATGGACTATCATGTAAAGATTGTAAATATTATCTGCCGGTGGATGTTTTCAGCGGGATGTGTAAACTGAGTAAAGAACGAATCGGTCCCGATGATCCGTTATGCGCAAAGGTTGAAAAAATCGCGAAATGCAAATTTTGCTCAAACTACACCCCTGAAAAGGATTTTCTTGGCAAATGTATGGGGAACACACTGGCCTATCCCGACCTGATCGCTGCTAAATGTGCTGATTTTCAATGGTACAACCAAAAATAATCAAGGGATATATTTTCGACATCCAGGGATTCTCCGTGCATGATGGCCCTGGTTGCAGGACTTTGATATTTTTCAAAGGCTGTTCCCTTGAATGTGCCTGGTGTTCCAATCCGGAAGGAATTTCCTTTTTCCCCGAACCTTTATACCGGGAATCCAAATGCACCTTCGATGGACTTTGTGTGGACGCTTGTCCATTTTCAGCCATTTCAATTTCAAAGATGGATGATCACCCCCTATTGACTTTCGATCGGAAAATTTGTGCGACTTGCAGAACCCTCGATTGTGTAAAATCCTGTTGTTCGGGGGCGCTAAACCGCGGAGGTTATGAACTTTCGGTTGAAGACTTGTATACCACAGTCAATCGCGACCGCCAATACTGGGGTGAAGGCGGTGGCATAACACTCACCGGTGGCGAACCCTTTACTCAACCTGAATTTGCTCATCATCTTTTAAAACGCTGCTATGGTGCATATATCCATACTGCAGTTGAAACATGTGGCAATGTTCCATGGGAAAATTATGAAAAATCATTGCCATACATCGACTGGATATTCTATGATTTAAAAATAATGAATGCGTCAGGTAGTCACAAAATCGCAGGTTCACCAATCTGTTTATCCACTATTCCGCCTGACCACACTGTTGCCCATTCACCTGTCGCGCGTATCCTCGAAAACGCCCGTCGCCTCGCCAATGAATTTCCGGGCCGCATAATCTTCAGATTGCCGGTTGTTCCCGGGTTTAATGATGATGCTGAAAATATCCGTTCAACCGCCCGGTTTATTCTGTCGACCGGACGCCATGAGATAAACATCCTCCCTCTGCATCATCTGGGCCGTGAGAAATACAGTCTTCTTGGCAAAAAATATTACACGACCGATTTTAAAATTCCTGAAAAAGATGAACTTAATAAAATCGCTCACCAGTTCGAATCCATGGGAATCACATGCTATACCGGGAGTGAAACCCCGTTTTAATTTTTTGTTTCACATCCTATTCCTGATTGTACTGCCCTTTGTTTGCTATTCGGAAGGCACCAGGCAGATTGTTCCATTTGCCGGAAGAAAAGGCACCCTGTGTATTGATAAATCACGGAATGATTTCGGCTTTTTCAATGCAGCGCCCGAATTCAGGATCAATATTTATATTGCCGATCTCACAGAAAAGTTCTATTTCGGATTGGGCAAAATTACCATGATTGATTCTCTTGCTGTTGTAACCTACCAGTTAAGAGATCCGGCCGGTAACATCGTCATCAATCCGAGTCCTGTACCCACATCCGGGGCAGGATTCATTCAGTCATATACTCAGGCCGTTGCCGGGCCTTTTCCTTCTTCCGGGGGATATAGTCCAAAACTGCACACCCCTTCCATGCCCGGCAATTACTCCCTTGAATTTTTTTATCCCCCCGACCAGGGTAGCTTTTATACTTATGCAAGCTATGTCACCTTTGATTATTTTGACATAACCGTCGTAAATAGTGCGAACGAGCCGATCCCCGGGCGGGTTTGGTCGAAAGCCTGGCAGTTTAATTGTGGAATGGTTCAGGCTCCGCCAACCTCCAACCGGTTTTATGGAACAATGTTCATCCTTTCAGACGACAGTATTGTAACCAGCATCAATTGTAACGGGTTTGTCGGAGGAACATTTTCCATCTCAAGCAATAAAACAGGTTGCTTCAATACGGGAAACATTGCCCTCGACAGGCAATCAAGTACAGGTTTTCACACCTATCCTCAATACAAAATATTTTTATCTGACCCTGACAGTGTCATTTTCCCGACCGGAAAAGCAAAACCCGGCATAAACCTGCCTATAACGGCAACAAACAATTGCGCATCAGGCTCAGTCGACCTGGGTATTCAGGTAACACAAGACGGAATTATAGAAGTACTGATCGAAGTTGACCCCACCCCCGGGGCCGACCCGCGGGATGTGAAAATCACGGCCAATGTACTCGCTAATCCCGGTGGTAATGGCTATAACATCATTCACTGGAATGGGATCGACGGACTAGGACAACCCCTTCCAAACGGTGCCCCTGCAAGTGCAATCATCAGGTTTATCCATGGCATAACCCATTTGCCCATTTACGACATTGAATACAATGATTACGGTTACAAAGTGGAAGTAATACGCCCTCCCGGGCCAAAGCCGGATATTTATTGGGATGACAGCCTTTTGCCTTACGGTACCTCCAACTTCAACGGATGCAAAGATATCCAGGGTTGCCACCTTTGGGACATTTCTGATGGCGACACCAATACCATAAATTCATGGTGGTATGTTGCCAGTTCAACAGCCTCTCCAGTTGATTTTATTATCAAACGTTCGCCTGCCAAGCCCGCAATGATCATTGGCGACCCCTCTTTTTGCGCGGGAGGTATTTCAAGGACTTACACAACCAGGAGTGAACCCAATTCAACCACTTTCAACTGGACCTATTCCGGAACCGGAGCTACCATCAATAGCCACGACACGGTTGCCAATGTCAGTTATGCCTCCGCGGCAACTTCCGGAACCCTGTCTGTTTCAGGCTATAATCAGTATTGTGGCGAAGGGTCGGCATCTGTATTACCTGTCAACTTCTTTCCTGCTCCGCAGGTGAGCTTTGCAGGGTTTGATTCTGTTTGTTTCAACGAGCCTGCATTCCAGTTAAACGGAGGAACTCCGCAAGGAGGTGAATACAGCATCAATGGCTCTGTTCAGGAAAATTTCGATCCTGTTGCCAGGGGACCGGGGAGTCATTTAATCGTATATCGCTATACAGATATTCATGGCTGTAAAAATTCCGACAGTTCACTGGTGTTTGTTAAAACCGGCAGGGCATGCGAAATCGTGATCTGGGTACCCAGTGCTTTCACACCTGATGGCAATGGATTGAATGATATTTTCCGGCCGGTATCGAATAATATCAGGGAATTCAGTATGAATATATACAGCCGCAACGGTGAGTTGCTGTTCACCTCCCATCGCGCCGGAACAGGGTGGGATGGAACTTATAAGGGCAGGCCCTGCCCTGAAGGCACCTATGTTTACATAATTGTTTACCAATCATCACTTGCACCTCCTGAGAATTCGACGTTAACAGGCAATCTGTTTTTAGTGCGGTAATTAGCAAATAATTATTTGCAAAAACAGTCCGATAGTTTTTTTTTATAACCTTCTCTAAACCGTTGGATTGTTGAAAAATTTTATTCAATTTTGTTGCCTGTAATTCTGCACACTAACCCGCTATACACCGTTTGCTCATGAAAGACACCCCAATCAGCTACGAAGTTGTACAACGACATATCCTGGAAAGCAAAATCAGGAACATTGGCAAAGCAACTATCCGTGAAATAAAACGTTTGATCAATGGAATTGAGACGGAAACAGGAGAAAAATTCATCCGCATGGAAATGGGGATTCCGGGGCTTCCGGCAACTTCCATCGGAGTACAAGCCGAAATCGAAGCGCTGCAAAGGGGTGTAGCGGCTGTTTATCCGGAAATCGAAGGAACCCCTGTTCTGAAAAAGGAGGCCGCACGATTTGTCAAACTTTTCCTCGACATTGAAGTTGACGCTGCAAATTGTATTCCCACGGTAGGCAGCATGCAGGGAGGATTTGCAGCATTTCTTACTTTTTCTAAAATCCATCGTGAAAAAGATACCACCTTATTTATCGACCCGGGATTTCCGGTACATCACCAGCAGCACAGAGTACTTGGGCAGAAATTTGACACCTTCGATGTGTACAATTACCGTGGTGACAAACTCCGAGATAAACTCGAAAGCTATTTTTCCAAAGGGAATATTCATTCAGTTCTGTATTCCAACCCGAACAATCCCTCGTGGATATGTTTTACTGACAAAGAACTCAGGATCATAGGCGAACTTGCCAACAAATATGATGTGATCATTATCGAGGACCTGGCATATATTGCCATGGATTTCCGGAAGGATTATTCGAAGCCTGGTCAGCCTCCCTACCAGCCTACTGTTGCAAAATACACCGATAATTTCTTATTGCTTATTTCAAGTTCGAAGGCCTTCAGCTATGCAGGTCAGCGCATCGGGCTTATGATTTTATCCAATAAACTTTTTAACCTCCAGGCACCCGACCTGCTCAGGTATTACTCCACCGATCTTGTTGGCAGGGCACTGATATACGGAACAGTTTACGCATTGAGTGCCGGCACTGCCCATTCAACGCAATATGCCCTTGCTGCCATGCTGAAAGCCGCAAATGATGGCACTTTTGACTTTGTTGAGGTGGTCAAGGAATATGGTGCCAAGGCAAAAATCATGAAAAAAATATTCAGCGACAATGGCTTCATTTTCGTCTATGACAAAGACGAGGACGAACCTATTGCCGATGGTTTCTATTTCACTTTTGCCTATCCTGGTTTTTCAGGAGAAGATCTGCTCCAGGAACTGATGTATTATGGGATCAGTGCCATTGCACTCAGCATCACTGGCAGCGAACGCACGGAAGGAATCCGGGCTTGTGTTTCTCTTGTAAAAAGAGAACAGTTTCCTGTATTGGAAGAACGGTTGAGGAGGTTCAAAGAAAACCACTAAACTTATACCAATTCTAAATTAGGATAATATAGCCAATTTCACCTGGTAAGCTGTCCGCCGGTTCAAACTAATTTTCGTACTTTCGCCCTGTGAATACATTAACAATTCAACCCCTTTTATATGGCAAAAATTAAAGGTGATATCCTGATCAACACCGAACGCTGCAAAGGCTGTGAAGTATGTCTTGCTGCCTGCCCGTTCACGGTGATCGCGATGTCGAAGGAAGTGAACAGCAAAGGATATCGTTTCGCCATGAAAGTGAACGATGATTGTACGGGCTGTACCAACTGCGCTCTTGTATGCCCCGATGGGGTTATCACCGTATACCGGGCTAAAGTTGCAACTGAATAAAAATCAAAAAAAAGATACTCAAATGGGTGAACTTAGATTAATGAAGGGCAACGAAGCTGTGGCGGAAGCCGCCATCCGTGCGGGCTGCGATGGATATTTCGGATACCCGATCACACCACAGTCTGAAGTAATGGAATACCTGATGGCCGAAAAGCCATTCGAGCGGACTGGCATGGTAGTTCTTCAGGCTGAAAGTGAAGTTGCTGCCGTAAATATGATTTATGGAGGTGCCGGCACCGGAAAAATGGTAATGACCTCATCTTCCAGCCCCGGGATCAGCCTCATGCAGGAAGGCATAAGTTACATGGCTGGCGCCGAACTGCCGGCTTTAATCGTCAACATTGTACGTGGCGGCCCTGGATTGGGGACTATTCAACCATCTCAGGCCGACTACTTTCAGGCAGTAAAAGGCGGTGGTCATGGCGATTATAAGATGCTGGTGCTCGCACCCGCTTCCGTTCAGGAGATGTGCGACCATGTCAAACTTGGTTTTGATAAAGCCTTTGAATACCGCACTCCTGTCATGATCCTCTCTGATGGTGCCATTGGTCAGATGATGGAAAAGGTGGTATTGTTCGACCATATTCCCCGTCGTTCAGATGACGAGGTCGTTAAACAATGTCCATGGGCCTCCAACGGCCGGCCAAAAACCCGTACACATAACATTATTACCTCCCTCGACCTTGATCCGGCCGGACAAGAACGTGTGAACCTGAAACTCCAGGCTAAATATAAGGTGATGGAGCAAAACGAAGTGCTTTATGAGGAAATCCAGTGTGAAGATGCTGATTACCTTTTTGTCGCTTTCGGACTTTCTGCACGGATTTGCCAGAAAGCCACCGACCTTGCACGTGCCAAAGGAATCAAAGTCGGGCTTTTCCGCCCGATTACCCTCTTCCCCTTCCCTGCCATGCAGGTTTCAAATGTCGGAAACCGCGTAAAGGGAATTTTAGTAGTTGAAATGAATGCAGGCCAGATGATCGAAGATGTTAAACTTTCGGTAGGCTGCAAAGTTAAAATTGAACATTTCGGCCGGTTTGGCGGCATCATCCCATCACCGGATGAAGTTGTGAGGGCCCTTGAACAAAATATTATCGGAGGTTAATCATGGAAGAACAATTCGCAAAAACCGAAATACGAAAACCGGAAAATATCGTCTATAAAAGGACCGACCTGCTTGTCGACCGGCCCCTTAGTTACTGTCCTGGCTGCGGTCATGGTACAGCACACCGCATGTTGATGGAAGTCATCGAGGAAATGGACATACAGGATAAAACCATCGGTGTTTCACCGGTTGGCTGTTCTGTACTGGCATACGATTTTCTCGATATCGATATGATCGGCGCTGCTCACGGACGCGCACCTGCGCTGGCAACAGCTATCAAAAGGATGTGGCCAAACCATTTCGTGTTTACATACCAGGGCGATGGTGACCTCGCTGCCATTGGTACGGCTGAAACAATTCATGCCTGTAACCGTGGCGAAAATATCACCATTATCTTTATCAACAATGGCATTTACGGGATGACCGGTGGCCAGATGGCCCCCACAACCCTTCCCGGAATGCGTTCCTCCACCTCTCCGTATGGCCGCGATGTACCTACAATGGGTCACCCGCTGAAAATCACAGAACTGATCTCACATCTTCCGGGGGTATATTATGTTACCCGCCAGGCAGTTCATACGCCAAGCCATGTTCGGAAAACAAAAAAAGCCCTCAGAAAGGCCTTTGAACTTCAAAAGGAAAACAAAGGATTGTGCTTTATTGAAATCGTTTCCAATTGCAATTCAGGCTGGAAAATGACGCCAGTCCAATCCAATAAGTGGATGGAAGAGAATATGTTCCCGTTCTATGAGCTTGGAGATATTAAGGTAGACGGAAAACTTATCGAAAAAAAAGAAGCACCTGTTAAAGAATAAAATCCCTTCAACCTTCAAAATTCCTTTTTCAATATTCGTTATTCAAATTATATGACAGAAGAAATCATAATTGCAGGTTTTGGCGGACAGGGTGTCCTCTCCATGGGTAAGATTCTGGCCTATTCCGGAGTGATGCAAAATAAAGAGGTCAGCTGGATGCCATCGTATGGCCCTGAAATGCGGGGCGGAACCGCCAATGTTACAGTGATCATCAGTGATGAACGCATCAGTTCCCCAATCCTGAACTCCTACGATACAGCCATCATTCTGAACCAGCAATCGATGGATAAATTTGAAAAAACCGTCAAACCGGGCGGATTGCTCATTTACGATCCTAACGGCCTTACACGGTTTCCCGAACGAAAGGATATCAATATCTATTCGATTGAGGCAGCCGATGAAGCCGGGAAAAGGGGCCTTTCTAAAATTTTCAACATGATCGTACTTGGAGGCTTCCTCAAGCTAAAGCCATTGGTCGCCCCGGAATACATCCACAAAGGATTGGAAAAATCGCTTCCTGCCCGCCACCATACGCTCATCCCGGAAAATGAAAAAGCCATTGAGATCGGGAAAGATTTGCTCACAGCTGTGCATGTATTAAATTAGTGGATTTGAGTGGTGATGAGCTGAAAGATTTTCTGGAAGCAAAGGTAATCCAATACAATACCATTGGCTTTATTGAAACAGACCCAATAAGCTTACCGCATCGGTATACCTTAAAAGAAGATATTGAGGTTGCGGGATTCCTTGTTGCCTCTATTGCCTGGGGTAACCGAAAAATGATTCTGACCAGTGGACATCGTATGATGGAGATGATGAGTGATTCTCCTTATGATTTCATCATGAATCATGAAGATTATCATCTGGACAAATTGGCGGGTTTTGTGCACCGTACTTTTAATTCAGTTGATTTTATTCATTTTATCAAGGCGTTACA
Source organism: uncultured Bacteroidales bacterium (assembly GCA_903875045.1). Classification (GTDB taxonomy): domain Bacteria; phylum Bacteroidota; class Bacteroidia; order Bacteroidales; family FEN-979; genus CAIVAT01. The sequence goes on along the minus strand of CAIQUS010000160.1, from coordinate 41,369 downwards.
ACACATATATATTCATAAGCAGGGGCTGGAAGGTGTATTTGATCTATATCAAACCAATGAATCACTACAACCAGCTATTCACCAACTTTATAAGGTGTTTTTCGAAACACCACATTGCCAAAGAACTGTAAAACACATTTCAGACCCATTTAAAGGGTCAGCGGCTAAAAAAATCAACATGTTCTTAAGGTGGATGATTCGAAAAGACAATACTGGCGTGGACTTTGGTTTATGGTCATCCATTTCACCATCAAAACTTTCCTGCCCCCTGGATGTTCATTCCGGAAATGTCGCAAGAATACTGGGGCTGCTTACAAGAAAGCAAAATGATGCCAGGGCATTACTGGAACTGGATGCGAATTTACGACTGCTTGATCCCAAAGACCCTGTGAAATATGATTTTGCACTATTTGGATTGGGGGTCTTTGAAAAATGGGGAGCAAAAGAATTATACCAAAATTAACCCGGGCCAATATCACTATTTTTCAAGCCGTCTGATGATATCATTCATCATCTCTATCTGTACTTTATGAATCTCCAGCACTTCCTGTTGTTCGTTCACAATCAAATGATCAATTTTTTCATGTAACATCCTGATTTCAAGTTCCGATTTAAGGTTAATCATATAATCCTTTTTACCACGTTCTCTGTCTTTTTCCTCCTGACGATTTTGACTCATCATGATGACCGGTGCCTGGATGGCTGCTAAACTCGATAAGATTAAGTTCAACAGTATGAATGGATAAGGATCAAATCCCCGGTTTCCCAACCAATATACATTGACGCAAATCCAGATTAAAAGGAACACGGCAAAAGAAATAATGAACGTCCAACTACCGCCAAATGCGGCCACCTGGTCAGCGATTCTTTGGCCAAACGTCATTGCATGAATATCCTCCGCATCTAATTTGTCTGTCAGTGTGGTTTTACCTTTTAACGACTCCAGTACGGTCTGGTCTAAATCATTCAGGCTGCCAACTTGCTTTTTCAGAAAACCTTCGATATACTGTTCCCGATAGGTATTTAATTCGCTGATCGATAAATATTTATCAGTAGAAAATTGCGGATGATCCTTTTGAATTAAATCTAAAATTGAGAGTCTGATGGACTTCCCTGATATTCTTTCGGAAACAGGGAATTCAAGATTTGAGATGTCGCTGTGAAATGTTTTCATTTATTTTGATGACATATTTTAAAACTCCTGGTTTGCAATTTTGTCCTTTGACATTTTCATTTGTGATTCTAAAAATCAATCCGTCGAAAGAAATACCTTACAGGATTAATCATGCAATCGTGGGCATAAAGTTACAATTTCTAACAACCCCTTCATCAATCATCACCGACGAGATTTTTTTATAAATACTATTAAATTTGAAACATTTTGGCCTTTTGGATTTATATGAATGAACCAGATTAACCTTTCTTGGTATAAACAATTTCATTTTACCTACCTTTGACTGAAAGTTTTATCGTTATGGGAATCCTCAGAGCAATCATTTGCATCATCTTTCCACCTCTGGCTGTTCTCGACAGGGGATGTGGTGCCATACTCCTTGTATTCATTCTTACCTGCTGCGGCTGGATCCCGGGGGTCATTGCAGCGATTGTGTTTAACATGCGAAGGAGCTGAATGAATATCGAATACCGAATTATGAATATCGAATTATGAATTCGCTGCGTAAGAAGATCATTAGCTATTTTTTAAGACTATTTACGCTGCCACGCGTGAAGGAACTGATTGCAGGTTATGCAAGAATGTTCCTGGGTGAGGCCGACAGGTATTCAACCGGTATAAAAACTGAAGCGTTTGAAACCAAAGAAACCTTCACCATTCTTACGAAGTTCATCAAAAAGGAAAATATTACCCGGGAGGAGAAAAAGAAATTCAAAAAGCATACAGTTGACATATTAAGGAGTTCGGGTGTTATCGTCCCGGTAATGCTTATTCCTTTGCCATTTGTCGGGACCCTCCTGCTGATTATCATGGACCATTTACTGCTCAGCATGCACATTCAACTACTGCCTGATTCATTTTACCCTAAAGAGAAAAAAGATTTGTTAACCCCTGAAGGGATAGAAAACGACCTGAAAAAAGACAAAAAATTTATTTTCTGACCCATTTGTCTTTCATCACTCAATTTTCTTCAATATATCCAGTGATTCGCTGACATGTTTTTCAAAATTGAGCTGAGAAGAAAACATCAGCCTGACAATGCCTTTTTTGTCGATCACAAAGGTAACACGACCAGGTAAAATTCCCAGAGATTTACCCACGCCATATTTTTCGGCAACCGTTTTATCTTTGTCGGAAAGAAGGAGGAATGGCAGTTTATGATTTGCTGCAAATGCCTGATGGGAGGCAATGTCATCGGAAGATATTCCAATCACCACTGCGCCGGATTTCTTAAAAACCTCATAATTATCCCTAAAACTACACGCTTCCTTTGTGCAGCCATACGATTCATCTTTTGGATAAAAATAAATCACCATGTTCGATTTCCCAAGATAATCGCTCAGGTTCACCCTGTTTCCACGTTGATCCGGCAATGAAAAATCAGGGGCCTTGCTCCCAATTTCAATTTTGTTTGACATATTGTTGTTATTTATTCCCGGATTTAAGCCCGGAGGTGAGTCGGAATTGCTGCATGCAAAAAAAAATCCTCCCGCAAGAATTAATGCTGATCTACAATAGAAAAAAAACTGCCGCATAATAAAACCCTGGCTTCACTAAAAACTGAAACTATAAAGATAAGAATTTAATCGAAGTAAATAATAATATTATTTTTCTACAAAATTTATTATTTAGAACATTTCCAAACAACTCAGCATTTTTGTATCTTTGCAGCCAGTTTATACAATCAATTTAAAACCAAACAATTTATGATGAGAACATTGCTTTTTATGTTAACCTTCCTCGCAATAACGGCCATGACCAGTGCACAAAATAAAAAAACAATTTACGACTTTAAAGCTACGACCATTGATGAACAGCCATTCGATTTTTCAACCTTAAAAGGAAAGAAGGTTTTGGTGGTCAATGTGGCATCCAAATGCGGTTACACTCCACAATATGCGCAACTCGAAGAACTGTATAAAAAATACAGCGACAAAAATTTTGTGATCATAGGTTTTCCGGCCAACAATTTTTTAAGTCAGGAGCCAGGAACAAATGCTGAAATCAAAGAATTCTGCACAAGCAAGTATCAGGTCACGTTTCCAATGATGGCCAAAATCTCTGTAAAAGGAAAAGACATAGACCCGCTGTACAGTTGGCTGACATCGAAAGATCAGAATGGCATTTTGGATGCCCCGGTAAAATGGAACTTCCAGAAATTCATGATCAATGAACAAGGCGAAGTTGTGGGTTTTGCCGCCCCTGGCGACAAACCTTTCGATGAAAAAATTATCAACTGGATTGAGAAATAACAAGTATGAAATATAAATGCACTGTTTGCGGTCATGTTTATGACCCTGCTATTGGTGATCCCGACTCGGGAATTGCACCAGGAACCGCCTTTGAAGATATCCCGGATGATTGGGTATGCCCGATTTGTGGCGTTGGAAAGGACGATTATGTAAAAATGCGATAGCAGGTTTTCAGTTTTGAATTTTCCAATTTCCAATCTCGATTTTTTGGTGTACCTTTGATACTCCAAAATAATCTGTACAACTATGGAAAATAGCATCAAAGGAACAAAAACCGAGAAAAACCTGCTGAAAGCATTTGCAGGGGAATCGCAGGCAAAAAATCGCTACACTTTTTACGCCAAACAGGCAAAAAAAGAAGGCTTTGAGCAAATCTCTGACTTTTTCGCAGAAACTGCACTGAATGAGGAAAGCCACGCAAAAATCTTTTTTTCTTTTCTCGAAGGTGGCCCGGTTGAAATCACCGCAACCTATCCTGCAGGTGTGATCGGGACCACTTCCGAAAACCTGAAATCAGCCGCTGACGGGGAACATGAAGAGTGGACCGAACTCTATCCCGAATTCAGCAAAATCGCCGCCGAGGAGGGTTTTTCAAAAGCATCCATGGCATTCAAACTAATCGCCACTGTGGAAGAACACCATGAAAAACGCTATCGGAAACTGCTGAACAACCTCGAAAAAAATCGTGTTTTCGAAAAAGATGAAAAAACCTATTGGGTATGCCGTAAATGCGGATACATTCATTATGGGATAAAAGCATTGCAAAATTGTCCGGTTTGCAATCACCCGGTGGGGTATTTTGAGGTGGTACAGGAGAACTATTGATGATTTACGAATTAGGATTTGGGATTTACGATTTAGAATGACAATTGATGTAAAACCAAACCCGTTTACCTGTTTACCTGTTCACCTGTTCACCTGTTTACCTGTTCACCAAATATTATTCTTCTAATTAACCATTCAACCAATGTCAAAAAAACGCAAATTCAGCAAAGAAGAGGTTTTAAAGGATTACAAACTTGCAAATGAGAGCCGTCAGGTGAGTTTAATCGGCCGACGTGAGGTTTTGGGCGGCAAAGCCAATTTTGGGCTTTTTGGCGATGGGAAGGAGATTCCTCAAATCGTTAAAGCGAAGTTTTTTCAGGATGGCGACTGGCGTTCGGGGTATTATCGCGACCAAACCTTTATGATGGCTGCAGGGCTTTCAAATCTTGACATATTTTTTGCCCAGTTGTACGGAGATACCGATATTTCGCGAAACCCAGACAACGGCGGACGTTTGATGAATTCTCATTTTGCCACAAGGAGCCTGGATGACAAAGGCGAATGGAAGGACTTGACAAAACAGAAAAACTCCTCAGGGGATATTTCCCCAACCGCAGGACAAATGCCACGTTTGCTTGGTCTGGCCCTGGCATCCAAGGTTTTTCGAAACAGTCCGGATATGTGGGATGCAGCAAAAAAATTCACCATCAGGGGAAATGAAATTGCGATTGGAACCATAGGTGATGCATCGACATCAGAGGGCCACTTTTTTGAAACCATCAATGCTGCAGGCGTATTGCAGGTTCCTATTGCACTGTCAATCTGGGACGACGGTTATGGCATTTCCGTTCCACAGAAATATCAGACAACCAAGGAGGATATCTCCGAATTACTGAAAGGTTTCGTTGCTGATGATAAAAAACCCGGGATCCGTCTCTATTCATGCATGGGATGGGATTATGCAGCTTTGTATGATATGTATGAAGAGGGAATGGCTGTATGCAGGAACGAGATGGTCCCTGTTGTTTTTCATGTGAGAGAACTCACTCAGCCACAAGGGCATTCAACCTCCGGCTCACACGAACGTTACAAATCGGCCGAAAGACTTGCCTGGGAAAAAGATCATGATTGTATCCCCAGGATGCGTAGGTGGATCCTTGATGAAAAAATTGCTACTGTTGAAGAGTTGGATGCCATTGAAGCAGAAGCGGTAAAAGTTGCCAAAAGTGCACGCGACAAAGGATGGAAAGCCTTTCTTGCACCCTTCAAAGCTGAACGTGAACACTTGATCAATGTAGTGAAAACAACCCACTGCCCATGTAAGAAACAGGCCCGGATCGACAAGATCGTTGCCGATCTCGAAGCGATTGCCGAACCAATCAGGAAAGATATTATTTCCGCTGCAAAAAAAATCATGCGTGATGTATGCACTTCATGCAGCATGAAGGCTCCAATGAAAGCCGACCTCGATGTATGGATGGCTGAACAACGAAAACTCAATGTTGCCAGGTATAGCTCTCACCTTTACAGCGAATCGGAACACAGCGCCCTCAAAGTAACAGGTATTCCGCCCGTTTTCAACGACAATTCCCCGGTAGTTACAGGTCGTGAAGTACTCAACGCCAATTATGATATTCTGTTTAAATCCAATCCATTGGCTCTTATTTTTGGTGAAGACGTTGGTAAAATCGGCGGTGTAAACCAAACATTGGAGGGAATGCAGGTTAAATATGGGGAAACCCGTGTTTCCGATACAGGTATCCGTGAAGCTACCATCATCGGTCAGGGGCTGGGCATGGCGTTGCGTGGATTACGTCCTATCGCTGAAATACAATATTTTGACTATCTGCTCTATGGTTTGCAGGTGATGAGCGACGACCTGGCCACAACCCATTACCGCACAGTTGGCGGGCAAAAAGCCCCTCTGATCATCAGTACACGTGGTCACAGGCTTGTTGGGATCTGGCATTCCGGATCCCCACTCAGCATGGTAATCAACTCCATTCGTGGAATTTACGTTATGGTACCGCGCAACATGACCCAGGCGGCAGGCTTCTACAACACCATGATGGCTTCTGATGACGCAGGTTTGGTCATCGAACCTTTGAATGGTTACAGGCTCAAAGAACAGATGCCGGCCAACATTGGAAACTACCGCATTCCGCTTGGTGTTCCTGAGGTTTTGCATGAAGGTTCCGATATCACCATCGTTACTTATGGCTCCTGCGTAAAAATAGCGCAGGAAGCGCTTCCACAGATTGCTGATTTTGGCATTTCCGTTGAACTCATTGATGTGCAAACCCTCCTCCCCTTCGACATCAATCATGAGATCCTGAAATCATTGAAAAAGACCAACAAAATCCTCTTTTTCGATGAAGATGGCGGGGGTGGCGCAACTGCATTTATGATGCAAAAAGTGATGGAGGAGCAAGGGGGTTACCGTTACCTCGATGCCGAGCCACGAACCCTCACCGCCAACGACCATCGCCCGGCATATACCAACGATGGCGATTACTTCTCAAACCCCAACGCCGAAGATGTCTTTGAAACGGTGTATGAGATGATGCATGAATACAGCCCGAATAAATACCCCAGGATATGGTAGGCGGGTGAACCGTAATCATGGACCCGGAGAAATTCAGAACGTCCGATGGATCTGATACGCTTTTCCGGCGTGATCTGAACCAGCATTACCATTCAACGCATGGTGCCTTACAGGAATCCCGGCATATCTTCATTGATGCAGGGTTCATTTATGCGATTGACCGGCTTCATCCCCATCTGCCTCAGCAAATGGAAATTCTCCATATTTTAGAGATTGGTTTTGGAACAGGCCTCAATGCCCTTCTTACCCTTATTGAAGCTGAAAAAAGAGGGATTAAAGTACATTACACAACTATTGAAGCATTTCCATTGGACAAAAATTGCTGGCAGTCGCTAAATTACCCTCTTTTATTCAGTCCAGATGACTTTACCAATACTTTCAACAACCTGCACCTTGCGGGTTGGGACAAGCCTTCGATGATTTCTCCTGACTTCACACTTCATAAAATTCAATGTGAACTCGAATCATATCTTCCTTCGATAAGTATGTTCAACCTGATCTATTTCGATGCATTCGGTCCTGATGCCCAACCTGAACTATGGACCGACGGAATATTCCAAAACCTTGGTAATGGTTTAACCCGTGGAGGCATTCTGGTAACTTATTCGGTGAAAGGCATTGTTGTCCGCGCTTTACGTGCAGCCGGCCTTCAAACCGAAAAATTGGCTGGTCCACCAGGGAAAAGGCATATCCTGCGGGCGGTTAAACCTTAATCCGGGTCATTATCCATACAAAGGCATCTCTCACAGGCAGGAATACCGGAGCCGGGACAACTTTCACGGTCCATGACCGCAGGAAAAATAATTTAAAAGCATCTCATCTTATAAACAGCAGAATGATTTCACCGGAGGTAATCATTAAACTCAGAGCAGGAGATGAACAAAGTTTCCGCGAACTGGTTGACCAGTATCGCGACCGTGTGTTCAACACCGCCATCGGATTCCTTCAAAACCCTGAGAATGCTGAAGATGTTACTCAGGAAGTTTTTATTGAAATATTCCGCTCGGTGTCCGGTTTCAGAGGCGACAGCAGCCTTTCTACCTGGATTTACCGCATCACGGTGCAGAAATCATTGGAACATATCCGTACAGCCCGGCGCGGGAAAAGGTCGGGAATCCTCCTTAGTCTGTTCGGTAAGGAAGATCAACTGAATATTGCAGCTGATACCCCTTTTTATCATCCCGGGATCAAATTGGAAAACAAAGAACGAGCGGCCATTCTTTTCAAGGCAATTTCGCAGCTCCCTGTTAATCAGCGAACAGCCTTCATCCTTCATAAGGTGGAAGGTCTTGCACAATTGGAAATTGCAGGGATCATGGATACCACAGTTTCTTCTGTTGAGTCGCTGATCGTCCGTGCCCGGAGGAAGTTGCAAGGGCTTTTATCTGATTATTATGAAAAAAATGAGCGTTAACCGCAGGATTTTAACACTGCTAACATCCAAATAACATGAAAGCAAAAGAAACCTGGATAAATGAAACAATAAACTCCCTTGACGGGATCGAGCGTGCAACAGCTTCTTCCGATCTGTTGCAGAAAATCCAGACAAGGATGGTTCCATTTGAAAACACAACGATCTTGCCTAGGCGTTCCTTTTACTGGTCAGTTGCAGCAAGTATCATTGTACTCATCGCATTAAATATCTTTGGCGCTATTTATTATCAGAATTCTCAAAGCCTCACCCAGGCAATACCTGTTGCCGTTGCCAACGATTATCTTTCATATCTGAAACCCATTAACCTCTGATCCGATGCAAACTACACAATTTTATAAAGTTGTAATAATTATCCTGGTTCTTCTGAACCTCGGAACCCTCACTTTTCTTTGGTTCGGCAAGCCACGAGCAGGGAACATCCCTGATCGCGGTCAGTCAGCCGAATTTCTTATCCGTGAGCTGACTCTCACACCCAGTCAACAGGACAATTTCGGTAAACTCCGTGAAGAGCACCGCTTAAAACTAACAAACTTACAGGAACAAGACAGAATTCTGCATGACCGTTTTTTCGAAGCTGTTTTTCTTCCTGGCCATGATACCCTTGCCATGTCAATCCTTGCAGACTCGATTGCCAGTGTACGTAAGCAAATGGAAATCCTCACCTTTGAACATTTCAGGCAACTCCGGCAACTTCTTTCAGAGGACCAGAAGATGAAATTTCATCAGGTTTTCCGAAAAGCTCTTGAACGTGTGATGCCGCTTCCGGAGCCACCAGGGCCACCGCCTCCACCACCGCCACCACCAAAGGTTACAAAGCCATAATTTCTCTGTCAATGACAATAATTTGATATTCAAATAACAATTAAAACCAGATACCATGAAAACCAACAGAATGATCGTAAAAGGAATCGTGATAACCTGTTTACTCAGCATGTTAACCACAACCCTGTTTGCCCAGAAGCCAAATAAATCAAACCACCTCCAGGGAGCAAACCAGGAGCAGACAACACTACTCCTGCCGGGAGCGCCCGGTACACCACCTCCGCCGCCACCCCCGCCTCCCCCAATTCCGCCAGCAACGGATCTTCCTGATTCACAACTTCCTCCTCCACTTAACCTGCCCGACATCACCCCTGAGCAACAGGAAAAGATTCATCTGGCCGGCCTGGATCATATAAAAATGATGACACCTCTGCACAACCAGGTCAGGGAGAAGAAAGCGAGGCTTCAAACAGTTCTCACCTCCCCGTCTTTCGATGCCAAAACAGCAGATCAGGTGGCTGAAGAATTGGGTAAAATTGAAACAGGAATCCTGAAAGAGATGATCCGCCATGATCAGGCGTTGAGAAATATCCTTTCGCCACAACAACAAGTGGTTTTTGATGCACGCCCCAAGCCATTTCTCCATAGAAAAAGATAAAAATCTGAAATAGTTTTCAACAATGCGGTAACCTTTTAGTTTTTTCCGGATAAACATTTGAACTAAAAAAACCACACCATGCTTGAAAACTATGATATAGAAAAGATTCTTTTCCTCGACATAGAAACAGTGCCGCAATATTCGACCAGCAATCAGCTTCCGTCGAATATTGCGGCGCTTTGGGAAAAGAAGGCTGATCAGCTTTCACGAACAGACAAATTCAGTTCGGAAGATTCACAGCGTTCGGATACACTTTACTGCCGGGCAGGGATATATGCTGAATTCGGAAAGATTGTATGCATTTCAACCGGGATTTTAAGAAACGGAACACTCTGGATAAAATCTTTTTCCGGGGATGATGAAAAAGAAATTCTCATCAGCTTTTGTGATATGCTGGTCAAATCCAAGGAAAAGAGTATCTTGTATTTATGTGCACACAATGGGAAAGAATTCGACTATCCCTACCTCATCCGCCGGATCCTGATCAACGGATTGGAAGTACCTTCCATACTCAACCTATCTGGTAAAAAGCCCTGGGAAGTAAATCATATCGACACCATGGAATTGTGGAAATTCGGAGACTATAAGCATTATACCTCTCTGGAGCTCCTTGCAACGGTTTTCGGCATTTCCTCTCCCAAAGATGACATCAATGGTAGTGATGTTGGACGAGTATACTGGCAAGAAAATGATCTTCAACGCATTGTTAAGTATTGCCAGAAAGATGTAGTAACCATTGTAAACCTCTTGTTGCGTTTTAAAGGCAAGCCAATGATGGGAGAAGAATCAATACAGATTGCCGGTTGAGATAATTCAGTTAATTTTGTGGGGAAGTTGGTGAACGGGTGAACGGGTGAACGGGTAAACGGGTAAACGAGTAAACTGGTGAACAGGTAAAGCATGAAAAAAAACAACATCTTTTGGGTTATTGTCCTCATTTTGTTTATTAATTCTTGTCAGCAACGACATGGAGATATGGCTGTGATCGAGGGCAATCTGTCTGATGCCGCCGGTACAAAGCTGACACTTCAGGAGATGGACACCCATGAGATTCGTCCTATCGACTCCATTGTACTTGGCCAAAGTGGAAAATTCGACTTTCGTCCTGTTACTCCGGAACCGGGTTTCTGGCTGCTCAAGTCCGAAACAGGCAAGGTCCTTGTCATGATGTTAGATGCTGGTGACAAAGTTACCCTGACAGGCAGTGCCCATAGTTTCCCCGACCAGGTCTTTCTTGAAGGCCCCCGGGAAACCAAGTTGTTAAATGATTTTTTTCGTTATACCAGGCAAAATGAGTTGATGGTCGATTTGCTTGAAATGCTGATAGCAGAGCATCAGGATAGTTCTGATTACTATCAATATACCCAAAAGCTTGACACAATCTTTAAAACCATCTGGGAAAATCAGCGCAGTTATGAGATGGCATTTATTGATTCTTATCCTGGTTCTCTTGCTTCACTCATCGTATTAAACTACGCTTTTGGCATGAGCCCTGTACTCAGTCCCGAAGAGGATTTCGGATATTATAAAAAATTAGATTCGGCACTGTTCAGGAAATTCCCAGAAAACAAACACGTGAAGTTTCATCATCAGCGGGTAGTTGAACAAAACCGTAAATCATCGGTTACAAAATAGCATCCCGGGATAAAAACAGCATTGCTTTTTTTCCTAAATTGCCACAAATTTCATCCATGCACCAAAAAGTTTATTTTGCCTCTGACTTTCACCTGGGGAGCCCGGATCATGCGACAAGCCTTATCCGGGAAAAAAAACTGGTCTCCTGGCTTGAAATGGCACGCACTGACGCCGCGGAGATTTATCTGATGGGAGACCTGTTTGATTTCTGGTTTGAATATAAAACAGCAATCCCGCGCGGCTATGCACGGCTTCTGGGTAAACTTGCCGAGATCACCGACTCAGGTATTCCCGTTCATTTATTTCGCGGGAACCATGATATGTGGGCTTTTGATTATTTAACGGAGGAGTTGAACATTCAGCTTCATCGCGACCCGGAATTCCGGGAATTCAATGGCAAACAATTCTATCTGGCACATGGTGACGGATTAGGTCCCGGCGATCATGGGTACAAATTCATCAAGAAAGTATTTGCAAATCGGATCAACCAGTGGCTGTTCCGTCAATTACATCCCGACATCGGTATCAGGATGGCCCTTTTCTGGTCTCGAAAAAGCCGCAGCGCCGGCATGGAGAAGGAAAAAAAAGTGCAGGATATTAACCTTAAACTTATTCAACAACGTATCACTGTCCATTCGAATGAACTGATGATACAACATCCGGATTTGAATTACCTGATTTACGGGCATTACCATTTTCCACATGAAACCCGGATTACCGATGCTGCAATTCAGTTAGTACTGGGGGATTGGATCACCCATTTTACCTACGCAGTTTTTGACGGGGACAAACTGGAGTTAAAAACATTCGGTTGACAAGGAAAGCATTTCGAACAAAACAAAAGGGGCAATCAAAAAGTTGCCCCTTTTGTTTTGTAATGATCGATCCTGATTACTCAGGATGGATTGCTTCAACCGGACAAACATCAGCGCAAGCGCCGCAATCTGTGCATGCTTCGGGATCAATTTTATAGATATCACCTTCAGAAATAGCTTCTACCGGACATTCATCGATGCAGGTACCACAAGCAGTGCAATCATCATTAATTTTATAAGCCATGACCTATTGAGTTTATGTCCCTAATTTTCAGGACGAGTTAATAAAGCGAATTTCATGGCAAAGATAATTATTTTCCATGATATTGAATCCTGCATTGTTATTTTTTCCAATGAAGATTTGAGTTTTGCCCTTTGCCTTTTGAGTTTATTCAGTAACTTTGCGCTCTTAAACTCAATGAAGCTATGGCCAAGAAAAAAAGACCCGTTATTGAACGGGAAGAGGTAGTGGTAAAGTTTGTCGGTGATTCCGGTGATGGCATGCAACTCACCGGCAGCATGTTCTCGGATGTTGCTGCCCTCGTTGGAAATGACCTTGCCACATTTCCTGATTTTCCTGCTGAAATCCGTGCCCCGCAGAATACTGTAGCCGGCGTATCCGGATTTCAGGTACACATGGGCAGTTCGAAAATTTTCACGACCGGAGATCTGGTTGACGTCCTGGTGGCGATGAACCCTGCTTCCCTCAAATCAAACCTGAAATGGGCCAAGAAGGGGGCTACCATTCTTACCGACACCGATGCTTACGATGAGAAAACCATCGAAAAGGCAGGTTACAAAAACAACCCGTTTACCGACAATTCACTTGATAGCTTCAACATGATCAAGGCTCCAATTACCACGCTTACGAAGGAGAGCCTGAAGGATCTTGGTGTTGACAATAAGATTGCCGAACGCAGTAAAAACATGTTTGCCCTGGGCATGCTTTATTATATTTTTAATCGTGACCTCAAACCTTCCTTCAAATATTTTGAAGACAAATTCAAGAAAAAGCCTGAACTTATCCAGATAAATAAAATCGTTCTTCAGGCCGGATACAATTATGCCGACACCATTGAAGCCCTTGAATCGGTGATTCAGGTATCCCCTGCAAATATGCAAAAAGGACGGTATCGTAACATTACAGGAAACGTTGCCACCGCATGGGGATTGCTAGCAGCCGCAGAGAAATCTGGGCGCCCGCTGTTTCTTGGGTCTTATCCCATCACCCCGGCCACAGAAATCCTGATGGAACTTGCAAAGCATAAATCACTTGGTGCAAAAGTTTTCCAGGCAGAGGATGAAATTGCAGGAATTTGTTCCGCGATCGGTGCAGCTTTTACTGGTTCGCTGGCCTGTACTACCACATCAGGCCCAGGGCTTTCACTGAAGAGCGAAGCCATCGGACTTGCAGTGATCACTGAATTGCCTTTGGTAATTGTCAATGTTCAGCGTGGCGGACCTTCAACAGGGTTACCTACCAAATCGGAGCAAAGCGATTTATATCAGGCCTTGTTTGGCAGAAATGGCGAATGTCCGGTGATCGTCATCGCCGCTTCAACCTCCGAAAATTGCTTTTACTATGCTTATGAGATTGCGAAGTTGTCGATGGAACACATGACACCGGCGATTTTACTAACTGATGGCTATCTTGGATTTGGTTCCACCTTGTTCCGTATTCCGAAGATGGCAGATATGCCCGAAATTAACCCACCCATTGCTGAAGCAAATGATCCTGATTACAAACCTTACAAAAGAGATCCGGAAACACTCGTGCGTCAATGGGCCCTCCCGGGAACAGAAGGCCTTCGTCACAGGATTGGCGGCCTTGAGAAAGAAAATATAATTGGAACTGTTTCCACAGATCCGATGAATCACCAGATCATGACAAACAACCGTGCACAAAAGGTTGAATTGGTAGCAAACTTCATCCCTGAACAGGAAATTGAAGGTCCTGCCGAAGGCGACTTGCTTGTTGTCAGCTGGGGCGGTACGTATGGCGCTGTTCACTCAGCAGTAAGCCAGATGCAAAAAGAGGGCAAAAATGTCAGTCATGCCCATTTCCATTACATCATGCCACTACCGAAAAATACGGATAAGGTATTGAAAGGCTTTAAGAAAATTGTGGTTTGTGAACTAAACAGCGGGCAATTTGTAAATTACCTCCGCATGAAGTTTCCGATGCCCAACATTTCCCAGTTCAATAAAGTTCAGGGTTTACCTTTCATGATCAATGAGTTAACTGATAAGTTTAATCAACTTTTGGAGGAAAAATAAGATGGAATTCGTAAATATGACAGTTGAACGCACGAATGTTCAACTCAGCAAAGCAGATTTTGAAAGCGATCAGATGGTTAAATGGTGCCCGGGATGCGGTGGTCATGCCATTCTCGCTGCTGTGGAACGTGTGTTCCCAAAGATCGGTTACCGTAAAGAGAATTTCTGTATGGTTTCAGGCATTGGGTGTTCATCGCGATTTCCCTATTATGTAAACACTTATGGAATTCATGGCATTCACGGACGTGCAGCTGCAATTTCCACCGGTGTAAAAATTGCCAACCCGCGTTTAAGCGTTTGGACTGTTACCGGCGATGGAGATTCACTCGCGATCGGTGGCAACCATTTCATCCATGTGATCCGCCGCAACGTTGACATCAACATCCTGCTTTTTAACAATCAAATCTACGGATTGACCAAAGGTCAGTTTTCGCCAACCACCCCCATGGGAAAAGTAACCAAAACCTCCCCCATGGGAACCATTGAACATCCTTTCAATATCGGGGAACTGGTAATGGGCGCACAAGGCACCTTCTTTGCCCGCGTTCCTGATAACAACATTACCCTGATGACAGAATGTATGTTTGAAGCTGCCAAACACGATGGAACATCTGTTACCGAAATCATGGAAAATTGCATCATTTTCGCCGACAAAGCACATGCGCCTGTTACCGGCAAAGAGGTGAAAGATGAGAATATGCTCATCCTGAAGAACGGCGCACCGATGGTTTTCGGTAAAAACAATGACAAGGGGCTGATCCTCAAAGACACCATGCTTGAGGTAGCTGAAATAGGGAAAAACGGGATCACCGTTGATGATATCCTTGTTCATGACCAGTACAACCAGGATCCCGGCATCCAGCTTATGCTCGCTAAACTGGCTCCGCCTCACTTCCCGATGGTTTTTGGTGTCATCCGTTCGGCCATGTATCCCACGTATGATGACCTTGTGGAAGAACAGATTAAATACGCAAAGGAAACCTCGAAGATCAAAAATGTGGATGATTTACTGAATTCGGGGGATACCTGGGAGATTTAACAGGAATCTTAACCTTATATACAATAAAGCTAGCGCAGAAACAGGACGCCAATTATTTTTTCAACCAATCGGATAATATCAAGAAAACCGACCTATCTTTGAAAAGATAATGAAAAGCTCCAAACATAAAGCAGATTCCGGTTCCCTCCGCCAAAAAGCAGAAGCGCTGTTGAAAGGAACAACGTCAACAACCGGTTTGCCGCTATCTGACATTGACGTAGCGAAACTCATTCACGAGCTGGAAGTTTCCAGGATCGAACTGGAACTTCAGAATGAAGAACTTCGTCATGCTTTGGAGGAAGCAAGGGCTGCCAATGACAGGTACGCTGAGTTTTATGATCATTCGCCCTTCGGTTTAATGACACTCTCCGCCGACGGTACCATCCTGGCGATGAACCATATCACTTCTTTGTTGTTTGGAAAAGAACAATCCAAATTACTGAATCTCCGATTTGGTTTTTTTCTCAGTGAGGCTAAAAGAGAGGGCTTCAATCATTTTCTTGAGAATGTATTTAAAAGCAAAACCTGCCAAACCTGTACCGTTGATTTTTTTGTCAGCAACAGCAGTTTGCTGAGGAGTGCTCAACTGACTGGTATCCGAAACGGAATTAATGAAAAGTGCCATGTGGCAATTATTGACATTACCGAAAGTCAACTGGCACAGAAAAAGCTCTTCGACAGCGAACAACGGTTCCGCAGTTACTTTGAACTGCCCTATACCGGACGTGCCATTAGCTCCCCCGCTAAAGGCTGGATTGATGTAAACCAGGCTCTTTGCAACATGCTTGGATACACCAAACCCGAGTTGATGAAGACAAACTGGGTTGAATTAACCCATCCCGATGATATTGAAGCAGACCTTGTGCAATTCAACCGGGTCATGTTGAACCAATCAGATGGTTACACGGTATACAAGCGCTTCATCCATAAAAATGGTCAAACCATTGATACCAATATTGCTGTGCAATGTGTGCGGCATCCCGATTCACAGGTCGACTATTTCGTTACCATCATCCTCGACATTTCTGAACTTATCAAGACAGAAAAAACCTTAAAAATACAAAAAGAGCAATACCGTAATCTTTTCGAGAATTCACTGGTGGGGATACTTGTTATCGACAGAGAAGGGATTTACCAGATGGTCAATCCAACAGCCGCAAATAAGTTAGGATTGCCCCAGGATAAGATTGTCGGACAATCGATATCTGATTTAATTCCTCAGGAACAGGCACAGAAATATATTGAATCTAACCGCCTGCTGATGGATTCCGGAGGGCAGAGGGAATACGAGGATTCGTTTTGGATGCAAGGTGATCAAAGAACATTTCTCATATTTGACAAGGCACTGAATGACGAGAACGGGGGTTTTGACAGGATCCTGAGCACATCGATTGATATCACTGAACGAAAAAAAATTCAGGAAAAGTTAATAAAAAACGAAAAAAATCTTTCCGAAGCTGAACGTTTAGGAAAAACAGGAAGCTGGGATTATTATGTTGCAACAGATACTGCAAACTGGTCGGACAACATGTTCCGGATATTCGATGTTGATCCGGAGATGCCGAGAGCGTTGGTTTTCAAATATTTTGTCGAAAATTTAGTCCATCCTGATGATCGTGAACATGTCCTTTCCGTTTTTGCTGATGCATTAAAAGGAATACGGCCTTATGATCTTGAATACCGGGTAATTAATAAAGCTGGAAATATCAGGATTATCCACGCGCTAGCTGAAACTTTTCGCGATGAACATGGTCATGCAACACACCTGCTCGGAAAAGTTGAAGATATCACCGAACGCAGGCGGCTTGAAAATGTCCATAAGTTCCTGATCACTGAAGGCTATTCAGGCTCGGGAGAAAGTTTCTTTGAATCCCTGGCGAAATACCTGTCTGAAATTCTGGGTGCGGAATACATTTGCATCGACAAACTTGAGGGTGATAGTCTTACAGCACAAACAGTTGCGATTTATAACGAGGGTAAATTTGATGCCAATGTTTCCTACACGTTGAAACAAACCCCCTGTGGTGACGTAGTTGGAAAAACTGTTTGTTGTTTTCCTGAAAATGTATGCCAGTTATTTCCTCATGATGAAGCACTTCAGGAACTAAAAGCACAAAGCTATATTGGCACTACCCTGTGGAGCTTCGAAAGCAAACCTATCGGACTCATCGCGGTCATCGGGCAAAAACCGATGAATAATGCTGCTTTTGCTGAAGAGGTGTTGAAACTGGTCTCAATTCGCGCCGCCGGTGAATTAGAAAGGAACCTGGTAGAGGATGAACTAAGGCTGGCAAAAGAAAAGGCAGAAAAAAATGAAGCCAGGTTGAAAATGTCCCTGGAAGTAAGCAACTCAGGTTCATGGGAATGGGATATTTCGAAAAACAGTTTCTTTTGGTCGGATGAATTTCTTAAGGTATTTGGGTTACCGGAAAATACCATCGCAGGATTTGAACCCTGGACTAAAGCACTGCATCCTGACGATCTTGAAATGGCTTCAAGGAAAATCCAGGAAGCAATTGAAAATCGTACTGCCCTGTTGAATGACTACCGCATTATACTTCCCGGTAATGAAATCCGGTGGATAAGGTCAACCGGCCATACCACTTATGTAAATGACAAACCGGTAAGGATGATTGGATTGTGCCTGGATGTTACCGCGCAAAAACAGGTAGAAGAAGTGATACGCAATCTTAATGAAACCCTTGAAAACCGCATTGCTGAACGAACAAACCAGCTTGAAACAAAAAACAAAGAACTTAAATTTCATTTGAGTGAAATTGAACAATTCACCTACATCGCCTCCCACGACCTTCAGGAACCTTTACGTACACTTAACAACTTCACCAACCTGATGCTGAAAGATTATGGTGGGAAACTGGACGAGGTGGGAGAGAAATACCTCGGGTTCATTTCCGGCTCGGCCAACCGGATGAGTACTTTGGTAACGGGTTTGCTTGAATACGCTTTATTGGGAAAAGAGAGTGTGCGGTCCTTAGTCGATTGCAATAAACTTGTTAACGAAGTTCTTCTTGATTTGTCAGATGCCATTATTGGTTCGAATGCGGCTATTACCGTCCACTCATTACCGGCAGTAAATGGCTTTGCAACCGAATTGAGGCTTTTATTCCAGAACCTGATTTACAACGCGATAAATTTCAGGAAAAAGGATGTTCGGCCCGAAATAACGATCACAGTGGAAAACCAGGAAAAAGAATGGCTGTTCAGCATTGTGGATAACGGCACCGGGATAAAAGGGCAGGACAAGGAAAAGGTTTTTATCATTTTCAAGCGAATGCATCGACAAAAAGAATATCCTGGAACCGGAATCGGACTTGCTCACTGCAAAAAGATTGTTGAATTGCATCATGGAAGAATTTGGGTGGACTCGACGCCAGGTGTTGGGAGTACTTTTATGTTTACAATCCCAAAACGATAGAAAGAGATGAAGAAAAGGCTAAACTGCGTGCTACTTGTCGACGACAATGAAGCCGACAATTATCTTCATACAATGGTTCTGAAAGAATCAGGCGTTACTGACCAAATAGAAATAGCCACGGATGGTGAAGAGGCACTTGATTTCCTCCTAACCAGAAGTAAGGCAGGGATGATTCAGGGGCAGGAGTTGCCTCCTGAACTTATCTTACTGGATATCAATATGCCGGTTATGGATGGATGGTCATTTCTTGAGGAATATGACAAACTTGATGCTGAGCTGAAAAACAGAATCGTCGTTATAATGCTAACGACTTCTGTAAACCCTGCTGATAAAAGAAAATTGGAAACGAGGAAGGAACGTATTGATTATCTTCATAAACCATTAACACTGGACCTGATTCATGAGATCATGCACAATCACTTTCCGGAATACCTTTAACCAGCGAACGCCAAAGAAATCCATGATAGAAAAATGGCTTGACAGTGACCTGGTTATATCCGCAATTACTTCACCGGAAGTGTAAAGATAAACCGGCTCCCTTTTCCGGGTTCACTGGTTACACGAATGGATCCCTGGTGTTTTTGAACAAAATCACGGACAAGGAGCAACCCCAGCCCGGTTCCTTTCTCGCTGGAAGTACCCTGTTTGGTTTGCATTTTTGAGTAGCTGAAAAGGTCGGCTATCACCTGGGCAGTCATACCAATGCCATTGTCGGCAATAACTACTTCGACCCAGTCATGGTCCAAAGAAGATGAAACCTCAATACACCCGCCAACCGGCGTGAATTTCACTGCATTTGAAATCAGATTTCGCAATATCGCAGCGACCATATTACGATCGGCAAATACGCATAGGCCCGGGGGAACAGCATTGATGAGTTCAATTTTTTTGCCGGAGGCCATGGGCCTGATAAGGGTAAAGGATTCATCTACCTGATGGTCAAGAATTAACTGCTGAGGCACAAAGTCGTATTTTCCAAGCTGCATCAGCGACCACTCGAGCAAATTCTCAAGCAGGTTGAATGCACTTTTTGACGCATTCAGGATATTATCGGCAAAATTCCTGCGTTCTGATTCAGAAAATTCATCATACGATTCAGATAAAAGTTGAGAAAAACCCAGAATGGTATTAAACGGGTTTCTTAAGTCGTGGCTGATAATGGAATAAATACGGTCTTTCATCCTGTTGAGTTCGGTGAGCTCCTCTGCCAGTTTGCGCAATTGCATCTCTGTATCCTTCCGATGGTTTATGTCATGCAGGATCAACAAACTGCCAAGAAATTTAGTCTCTGATCTGCTGAGCGGATACCTGGTAACCTCAAACCATCCGACGGCAGGTGATTTAATCTCAATTTCCTTACGGAATTCCTGGTCTTTCGAGGTTTCCTCAACAATTGGAAGAAAAACCGGCAGGACCTCCGTGAATTTATGTCCTGTAACTTCTCTTTCTATTTGAAGTGCTTTTGATGCCACCGGACTGATATCCATGATGAAGTCTCTGCTGTCGAGTACGATCACCCCATCTTTCAATTTTTCAATCATCAACTGATGGCTGAATGGAATAAGGTCAAAAAGTTGATCACGGGCAATACCCCGGAAGAAGATCAGCCCGGCAATCAATGTTCCCATCGGTGATATATCCAATCCTTCAACGGGACTCAACCCAAGTGTGTAAACCAATCCGGTAAGCAATGCAAAAAGTGAACCTGAAAGTAAAACCCAACCTTTTGATTGATAATATCCGGGTCTTTTCCGGATAAAGCGGATCAGCAGGATATTACCAAGGAAAATTATTCCCAATGAATAAGCCATCGCAACATAAAAAGCAAACCCATGGTGGTAAATAAGAATATTATGGCCCGCCGGGCTCCAGGAGAAACCTGTCCATATCAACGAATGCAACTTATGTGTAAAAACCAGTACCACTGTAATTACCGGGATTATCCAGAATAGTAGAAAATACCGTTTCAACCGGACAGAATGATCAAGATCATAAGAAAGGATGAAGCGCAGAAACATAATCGGAATTACCATGTTGGCAAAGTACTCAAATTCCGACAGTATTACTTTTTCGGCAATATTTGGGGTAGCAGATTCAAAAGTCAGGATCAGCGACCAAAAAGCCGATAGCGCCATCATCCATAAAAATGGTATCCTGCCCCTGATCTGTCGCATGTTGTATACAGTAAACACCAGTTGAAGGCTGATGATTGCGGTAATCACGTGAATCCAGGTAATATAGGTAACTTGCCAGATCATTCTTGATATTTACAACCGTCCAAAGATATCATTTTTCAGTGTAATTTTGCAACATGAATCCCAGGAGTTTAATAAAGTTCATCCAATCAAAAGGCATTTTCTCGGGAGAAGATCATATCCTTCTGGCAGTCAGTGGAGGGATTGACTCCACTGTGATGGCACATTTGTTTAACCAGGCGAAATACCGGTTTGCCATTGCACACTGCAACTTTTGTCTTCGTGGCAAAGAGAGTGATGAGGATGAAGATTTTGTTAAACGACTTGCAAAACAACTGAAGGTACCATTTTTTACTGAAAAATTCGACACATCATCCATAGCTTCACAGCAGGGCACTTCAATCCAGATGGCCGCAAGGGATTTACGGTATTCCTGGTTTGAAAAGATCAGGCGCGACCATGGGTTTGCTTATGTGGCCACTGCGCATCACCAGGATGACCAGGCAGAAACATTTCTGATCAACCTGATCCGTGGAACAGGCATTGCCGGGCTTCATGGGATTCCTGTAAAAAACGGCGCCGTTATCAGACCCTTGATGTTCGCTTTCCGGAAAGATATTGAAGAATATGCCACACATCATCAAATAAATTATCGTACGGATCATACGAACAATGAAACAAAGTACCTGAGAAATAAAATCAGGCATGAATTAATTCCACTCCTTTGCAACATCAATCCTGAATTTACCCGGGGATTAACTGCCAGCATCAGCCGGATCAGTGCATTTGAACAGGTTGGAAATCAGGTCATGAAAACCTGGTGCCGTGATGCAATAACAACTGATGGGAAAGACCAGTTTATTGACATTCAGCACCTTTTAAAATCAGAGCCTGTTGAACCGTATGCATGGGCTTTATTGTCACCTTATGGGTTCAATGAAACCCAGGTGGCAAACATCCTTGGTTGCCTTGATAAAGAAACCAGTAAAACAATCTTCTCTGCTACCCACCGTTTGATGAAAGACAGACAGAGGCTGATCCTCAGCCTGCTTGAACCAAAGACGCAAGATAAGTCATTTAAAATAGGGTTGTTTGCAAAAAAAAAGAGGATGAGCAAACCTGTCAGACTTGATTTTGAACGAATCAGCGATGTTATAAATTATAAAATTCCGGTAAGCAGTAATATTGCCAGTTTCGACGCCGGTAAACTTCAGTTTCCACTTACATTAAGAAAATGGCAACATGGCGATGCCTTTTTCCCGTTCGGGATGAAGAAAAAGAAAAAAGTGAGTGATTTTTTTATCGATCAGAAGTTTTCACTGAAAGAAAAAGAACAAGCATGGTTTCTCTGCTCCGGCAACGATATTATGTGGATTATTGGTCATCGGATTGATCACAGGTATCGGGTGACGTCGGCAACGAGGGAGGTAGTATGTGTCGTGACAAGTGACGGGTGATGCGTGACGGGTGACGCGTGACGGGTGACGGGTGACGCGTGACGCGTGGCATGTGAGGCGTGACACGTGACAACGTTAGTTTTTTTTGTCACGCGTCACGATTTTCCCTAAATTTGTCATTCAAAATCAATTGCAAATGAAAAAAGTCATTTTCAGCCTTCTGGCACTACTCATGCTGCCATTGTTCTCCTTTTCACAAATTCTGGATCCGGTAAAATGGGACTTCAAAGTCGAACAAACATCGCCGGAAGAGGCAACTCTCCTCTTGATTGCAAAAATTGACAAGCACTGGCATCTTTATTCCCAGGACGTTCCACAAGGCGGCCCGAATGGAGCCCCGATTCCCACATCATTCAGTTTTACTAAAAGTCAGAGCTATGAACGTGTCGGCAAGGTACAGGAGCAGAAACCTATCCTGGAGAATGATCCAAATTTCGATATGGTTCTCAAGTTCTTTGCCGACAAAGCCGTTTTCAAACAGAAAATCAAGATCCTTGGTCAGAAAGACTTTGTGTTGAAAGGCGTTTTAAACTTTATGTGCTGTGACGACAAGCAATGTTTGCCTCCGAATGATGTGGAATTTGAATTTGCCATTAAAGGGAATCCCAATGCAGTTGCCCCCGTTTCAACAGCATCAGCAGCGGCTTCACCTACCGTTGCTCAGCAGGATTCATTAAAAAATGTAGCATTGGTAACTGCCAAAGCCGATTCAGCAGCAAAAAAAATTGAACAGACCAAACTGGGTGAAACTGATGCAGACAAAGCCGCCGATCAATCGCTACTGTGGTTTTTCCTCATATCATTCCTTGCCGGACTTGCTGCCATCATAACCCCCTGTGTATTCCCCATGATCCCCATGACAGTAACCTTCTTCATGCATGATACCACGAGCAAACGCAAAGCCAGGCTCGAAGCCATCGTGTATGGGTTGTCAATTGTCGTTATCTATACGGTTATCGGAACCCTGGTGGCGGTGACTCTCGGTGCCAACTTTGCCAATTTCCTCAGTACACACTGGATTCCAAACGTATTTTTCTTTCTGATTTTCATGGTTTTTGCCGCATCCTTCCTTGGGATGTTCGAAATTACCCTTCCCAGCTGGATTGTTAATAAAGCCGACAAGCAGGCCGACAAAGGCGGCTATTCAGGGGCTTTCTTTATGGCGTTTACACTTGTACTCGTATCATTTTCCTGTACAGGTCCCATCGTCGGTGCCATCCTGGTAAAATCTGCAGGCGGCGCGTTGTTAATGCCGATCATCGGGATGCTGGGGTTTTCACTGGCATTCGCCCTTCCTTTCGGCCTGTTCGCATTCTTCCCATCATGGCTCTCCGGTCTCCCGAAATCAGGCGGATGGCTCAATGCTGTGAAAGTAGTCCTGGGATTTCTGGAGTTGGCGCTGGGACTGAAGTTTCTCAGCATCGCCGACCAGACATATCACTGGCATATACTCGACCGCGAAGTTTACCTTGCATTCTGGATCGTTATCTTTTTCCTGATGGGCATGTACCTGATCGGAAAATTGAAATTCAACCATGATTCAGATTTACCATTTATCAGTGTGCCCAGGATTATCATGGCTATTGTTGTGTTCAGTTTTGTGGTATATATGGTCCCCGGAATGTGGGGCGCCCCGCTGAAAGCGCTTTCAGGATACCTTCCTCCCGCCACCTATCAGGATTTCGATCTGAATGCCATTGTTCAGAAAGAAGTTGGAGCTATCAATGCCGGCGGAGGCGGGGTACAGCCCGCCAATGCTTTATGCGACAAACCAAAATATGCCGAATTCCTGAAACTTCCCCACGGATTGGATGGCTATTTTGATTATAAACAGGCGCTGGCATGTGCCAAAAAAGAGAACAAACCGATTTTTATTGACTTTACCGGCCATGGATGCGTGAACTGCCGCGAAATGGAGGCCAATGTGTGGTCTGACCCCAAAGTACTCAAACGGATGCGTGAGAATTATATCGTTACGGCCCTTTATGTCGACGACAAAACTGAACTTCCGGAAAGCGAGTGGGTTACCTCGAAATATGACAAGAAAGTTAAAAAAACGATTGGAAAAATATTTGCTGATCTTCAGATAACAAGGTTCAATGTCAATTCGCAACCTTACTACGTTCTGCTCGATACGAGTGGCAACCTGCTTACTTCGCCCAAGGCATACGACCTGAACATTGACGCTTTTGTAAAGTTCCTGGATACCGGAAGTGAGAATTTTAAAAAACAACAATAGAAATGAAATTTCTTTCTATATCGATTCTGTTAATCCTGGTCTTTCTGATCAGGTCACAAGCACAGCAACCACCTTTCTCTCCTGCAAACATCATACTCCCGCAACTCGCCTACAGTGCCTGTGCCTGGGGCGATTTCGACCACGATGGCGATCTCGACCTTGCGCTGAGCGGTGCGGAAGGAAACAGCCCGGTTACGAAAATTTTCAGAAACGATAATGGAACTTTCACCGACCTGCAGGCCAACCTCCTACCCTTGCATTTTGGTTCAGTGGAATGGGGTGATTACGACAATGACAACGACCTGGATTTGCTGGTTACCGGCATTGAAAGCCTGGGGAATCCACATACGATCATATTTAAAAACAACAATGGCATCTTTACCGATTCAGGTATCAACCTGCCCGGTGTGATGGATGGACAGGCTTCATGGGGCGATCTCGACAATGACGGCAACCTGGATATCCTGCTGGCCGGAAGTTCGATGGCCGGAATCTTCAGAAACAACGGCAGCGGACAGTTTATCAACATCAATGCCCCACTACCCGCCATAGAGACCACCATGTGCTGCTGGAACGACTACAACAACGACGGGCAATCGGATGTAATGGTTTGTGGAAACACCGGTGGAGGAATGGTAACGAAACTGTATAAAAACAATCATGGGGTGTTTTCCGAAGTTACCGTCGCCCCCGAGCCATTTGTCGGACTATATGGCGGACAAGCCAAATGGGCAGATCTCGATAACGATGGCGATCAGGATCTGGTAATTGCCGGGATGGATTTATATGTAGACGGATATTTTCTTATATATCAAAACGATGGTTACGATCATTTTACCAAATTCGACAATAATTCAGCCAACCTGCTGAACCCTTCCATTGATCTTGGTGATTTTGACGGAGATGGTTTGGCAGACATTGTATTGATGGGCACCATCTCCGGCTGCGGTGGTGCAGCCGTTACACGATTATTGAAAAATACCGGTAACGTGACCTTTGCGGATGTCAGCACATTGCTTCCCGGGTACAAGCTTGGAGGAGTGACCTGGGGTGATTACAACAACGATGGATACACGGATCTTCTTTTTACCGGGCTTGATGCTTACGAAACCCCGAAAACAGAACTTTTTCTCAACAACCTCGGCAATATTGGGGTTTTCACCCAGAACACACCGCCAACACCACCACAGGGGCTTGAGGTAACCATGGAAGCGGACAAGGCAATTTTACACTGGAGCAGTGCCTCTGATGCACAAACCCCGAAGAATGCGCTAACCTATAACATCTGTATGGGAACCATGCCAGATTCGCATGATGTTTTATCCCCGCTGGCATCACGATTTACCGGCAACCGTGCGGTGACTGCCCCAGGAAATGCCAGTTCCGACACCAGCTGGGTTATTTCCGGCATCCCGACAGGAACATACTATTTCAGCGTCCAAACAATTGATAACGGATTTATGCCAGGTTCCTTTTCTTCTCCATTGATGTTCAATTTTACACCGATGGGAATTGCCCTTAATGAAGCATCAACCTTTGGCATATCACCAAATCCATGTCAAAACAGGTTACTAATCCATGTCGGGGACCCAGCTGATTTTGACTCAAAAATTTTGATCGTCAATAATTTTGGACAAACTTACTATCAAGGGTGCAACCCCGGAGCGATTGACGTTTCTGCCTGGCCCAAAGGAATCTACCTGGTACAAAAATCCGGCCCCAAAGGAACCACCTCGGTTAAACTCATCAGGAATTAATCCTGAAACCAAAGTAACGGAAAACATATCAACTACTTAGTCTTTGCTTTAGCTTGAGGATTCTGCGCAGTTCTAAAGGGATGATCGTTGTGTATAAGGTTATGAGTCGGCTGATTGCAATGTTTTTTACCACAAACCATTTGTATCTGGAGTAGAATGATGCATTCAGATACAACTGATCTCCATAATCATCAAAAGCCATATCCTTTGCTTTAAAGAAATTTGCTCTCTTCATAAAAGTCTCAATTTCATTTTTAAGCGGCTGTCCCTGATACATTGAAACGTTTTCAACTTCAAGCCAGATACCACACACGGTATTGAGAAAAGCCCCTGCACCTTTTAACACATCCAATTCGGCTCCTTGTACATCAAGATGGATGAAATCAATTTTATTGATCGCATTTTCTTTACAAAAGGAGGCGATCGTTTGAGTTTTCACCTCAATTTGTTCATTGAATGCCAACCATTCAGCCTTTTTAAAGGTCGGATCAGGAGGATACAATGAACTTGACTTGTTGCCAAAATCCCATTCCTCCTTGTTGGCCCCTTCAGGATTTCCGGAAGAGACAAAAAAAGTTGCAAATCCGTTTTTGTCGCTCAGGGCTATCTGGTGAGCTACTATTTTCCCGTTTGAATATTTTGCAAAATTCTCAAGACATTGCTGATGGTTGTGTGGCAATGGTTCAAATGAATGAACCATGATCCTTCGAGAAAATAATTCAGGAAATATTATGTTGGATTGCCATTTATATGATTATTTTGTTTAATTTTACCCTTGCAACTATAAAACGTAATCCTATGAAAACCCTTTACAAATTTTTTATCGTGCTGGGATTTTTCTTAACTCTCCCGTCTTTTTACCTATTCGCACAGGTAAGTATCAACGAAGATAACAACCTCCCTGCTGCATCGGCAATGCTCGATGTCAAATCTGCCAACAAAGGGGTTTTAATTCCCCGGTTATCATTTGAACAGCGCAATGCCATTGTAAGTCCAGCAGAAGGTTTGATGGTGTTTTGTACGGACTGTGGCATAAACGGAGCCATTAGTGTTTACTCTAACGGTGCCTGGAGAACTTATGCCCCCTGTTCCTCAGTGGCACCGATTGCCGGAACCCATTTCGCGATGCCAAGCCAAATAACATGGAATTGGAGCACAAGCCTTGGTACCAGTGGCTTTAAGTGGAATACTTTGAATAATTACACGACTTCCTCTGACATAGGAATGGTAACATCAATGACTGAAACAGGACTTACCTGTAATACTTTGTTGACAAGGTATATATGGGCATATTCTGATTGCGGCACTTCAGTCCCAACAATCCTGACACAATCAACTTTATCATTTCCTTCATCACCTATACCAGGTATTCATGTTCCTACAGCCAATCAGATCACCTGGAACTGGAACACATCCATTGGTGCAACAGGGTATAAATGGAATACTATCGATGATTTTGGAACTGCAACTGATATAGGGCTTGTAATAACTAAAACTGAAACTGGTATGACCTGTTACACCCCATATACAAGATATTTGTGGGCATATAATGGTTGTGGAAGTTCGGCTCCGTCCATCCTGACACAAACAACATTGCACAACCCTGAGCCTCCGACTGCCGGCACCCAAATTCCATCAGCGACTCAGATTGTATGGAAATGGAATCCAGTTACGGGAGCCACGGGCTACAAATGGAGTGTTTCCAATAATTTTGCCAATGCGGTGGAAATGGGAACAAGTTTGCAGATTGCTGAAACCGGGCTGACGTGCAGCACGAATTATTCAAGATATGTTTGGGCTTATGGTTCGTGTGGAAACTCAGCACCAGCAATACTGACAGAATCAACCTCCGGTTGTCCTTTTTCTTGTGGTGCTTCAATCACTATCAATCATTTAGCTGCCGGCGGCGTAGCTCCGGTTGATAAAACTGTAACTTATGGCACGGTTAACAATATGCCAGGCGAACTTACCAAGTGCTGGATCACCAGAAGCCTTGGCGCAAGCCAGCAGGGTACTGTGGTTTCTGATGCCACTGAAGCTTCTGCAGGCTGGTACTTCCAGTTTAACCGCAAGCAGGGGTATCAATATATCAGTTCAAGAATACCCGGTACCACGTGGATTAGCAGCATTAGCGAAAGTTCAAACTGGATAACCGCCAACGACCCATGCACCATTGAACTTGGCACCGGCTGGCGCATTCCAACCAGCACGGAGTGGACTAACGTTGATGCCAGTGGCAATTGGACAGACTGGAATGGCCCTTTCGGCTCTCCACTAAAACTCCATGCTGCCGGATACCTGATCTACAGCGATGGCTTGATTTACAATCGAGGCACTGCCGGCTACTACTGGAGTAGTAACCAAGTCGATGCCATATCCGGTTGGGACTTGACCTTCTTCGGTGGTACCTGTTACATGTACAACAACACCAACAAGGCGCATGCCTTCTCAGCCCGCTGCGTTAGGGACTTCTAAGTTTTTAAACAACGTTGGCCGTCAATCTACCCACCCCCAACCCGTCCCTTGAAAAGGGAGGGACCGGGGGTACTGTGTATGCCTTCGTTCTTATTTTCTCATTTGTTGTTGTTTGTTCGTTTAGTGTTGGATTTTGTTTATTCGTTTTTGTAATTCAGTCAGTCGGTTTATGAGTTCGTCAAAGTTTAAAACTTGTCCGTAAAGCATACTTCCTTTCATTTCTTTGTAGTCTGCTTCCCACTTTTTTATGATTGTGTCGGGTGGAACAATGCTTATGTTTGCAGGATTGTGTTTTGAGTAGTCAATACCCGAAATAGCTGTGAACTTACTTCGATGTCTTACGATAGTATTGTATAGTTCAGCGTCTTGTAATGCAATTTTTGCATATTCAGTTTGGTTCAATTTTTCAATATCGTAAAGGTGTCGGCTAAGGCGTTCAACCCGTATTTTATCTGACGGTTTTTGAAATTCTTCGTGTAACAAAAATATCTTTTCTAAAAATGTTCGCTCGGGATTTACAACAGGAATAGAAATCTGTTTGTCCGTAAAAGGATTGTCTGTGTAAACTTCCGAAACGAATGTACCAAAAGTTCTTTGTGTAAATGGTTCTTTCAATGAACGACTGCCTACTTCGACCAAAACACCCGGTTTTAAGTAAGTATCTTTTTCTGTTAGTTTGTTGTAATAAATTTCAATAATTAAAGGGTCTTGGTCGTGATTTTCTACTTCACGGGCTTTGACAGTTATATTTTTAAAACCCAATTGTGCAAATTTATTTTTCAATTCTTCCGTAAACACTTCCGAAATAAACTGATATGATTTCCTTCTTAGTTTTTTAATGTCTTGTTTAGATAACTCACCTGTGAAACCAAGAAATTCTCTGTCCAACGCCAAGTCAATGTCTTCCGAAAAACGTTGTATCACATTCCAACCTTTGCTCAATGATGTCCCACCTTTAAAAATGAGAGCACTTGCACATTCCATTGAAAAAATTGCCGCCAAAGTATGCACTATCCACCAATCTTTTTCTGAGGCTGATGAAGATGGTAAGCCGATTTGTCGGCTTGTTTCAGAAAATAATCTGACTTTGGTTTCATCGGGCAACCGAAACCATTCTTGTAAATATATAGACTTATTCATTGGTTGCAATCAATTTTCTAATCCAAACAGGTGCTAATTGCAAATCGTGTTGCAGGTGTTTTGGGTTTTCATTTTTCAAAATCTTCTTTATTTGTAATATTTCTTCGGCTGTTGTTTGGTCTTTACCAATTGTCCGTAACGCCTGAATTGCCAATGTGCTGATTTTGCCAATGAAAGACAAGTTTTTAGAACTTGCTTTTTTAAACGTAATTGTTTGTTTCCCGATTTTAATTTTCCTTGCCGAAGTATCGGAATAAAAAACAATATTCAATGGTACTTGCGTTGTCAATCCCAATTTATACAATGCATAGCTGCCGGTTGGAACTATCGTAGCTCTGTCTCTTTTGGCAATGGCAACGGCAATTTCTTCAATGCTGGGCAATACTTTTCCAATGTAATCATCTATAACAGGGCGAACATAAATACCTGTGGCAACTCGCTCTAATTCACCCGATATTACTAAGCGTTCTAAAGCTTTGTTTACGGCTTTAGTGTTGGCTATTTTGGAAAAACTTTCCACGAAGAAAAGTGTACCTCTATGGCTTCGCTTTGTCTTTTCTAATAACTGATATTCAATACTATTTGACATTATGTTTGTTTTTATCTTGTCGCAAATTTAGTAACTATTTGCGACAAAAAAAATAAGTCATTCTGAATTGCGTCAATAATCGGGACGAAACAGTTATTTTTCGGAATATTCAACCGTTGAACTTTCAAACAAGCGGCTGTATCTAACGGAGTCAATCCCATCGCAGGCACCAATATCAAAAATCACTTTCGGGTATTCCTTTGAAAATATTTTTATCAACTCTGATTTAATTGGCAGAGAGGTCTGGATGTATTGTTCGGTTAAGTTCATGGTCAAAATTTTACAACCCCGTGTATTTTCATTTAGATATAAGAATGGCACCCAAGATCATGATCAGGATTGTTGTTTCTCCTTCCACATCCCGGTAAAAAATTTGTAGAAATAAGGGATGGTCTCAATTCCTTTGTAAAAGTTATCAAGTGGATAATTCTCATTGGGGGAATGACAAGCATCCGATTCAAGGCCAAATCCCAATAAAATAGTTTTGACGCCAAGAATTTCCTCAAATTGAGGGATGATCGGAATGCTACCGCCGCTACGCACGGGAATCGGCTTTTTACCCAGAACGGTTTCGATGGCTTTGCTTGCAGCCTTGTAACCAATTGTGTCGATTGGCGATACATAAGCTTGTCCGCCATGGAGGGTTTGCACATTAACTTTCACCGTGTTGGGTGCAATGGTTCTAAAATGTTTTTCAAAAAGTTCACCGATTTTAACGAAATCCTGATCCGGGACGAGCCTCATGGAAATTTTGGCATAAGCCTTGGCCGGGAGCACTGTTTTTGTCCCTTCAGAGGTATAGCCACCCCAAATACCGTTCACATCGAGTGTGGGACGGATGCCGGTTCGCTCCTTGGTTGTGAAGCCGGCTTCTCCATACAATTCCTCCACATTCAGATTTTTCTTGTATTTTACCTCATCAAACGGGGCTTTGGCCATCTCATCACGTTCATGACGGGAGATTTCAATCACATCATCATAAAATCCCGGGATGGTGATGCGGCCATTTTCATCGGTGAGCGAAGCGATCATTTTAGTGAGCGCATTGATCGGATTTGCCACGGCACCACCAAATATTCCGGAATGAAGATCAAAACCGGGTCCTGTTACCTCTACCTGCATGTAGGCCAGTCCGCGGAGACCAACCGTAATGGATGGCGTGTTCAGTGCAATCATACTGGTATCGGAAACCAGGATGATATCCGATTTCAGCATCTCTTTGTGCCTGAGGCAAAAAGGGGCGATGTTCATGGAGCCCACTTCCTCTTCACCCTCAATCATGAATTTGACATTACATGGCAGGGTATTGGTGCGAACCATCAGTTCAAAAGCTTTCGCATGCATAAATGCCTGCCCTTTATCATCATCGGCACCGCGGGCATAAATCCTGCCATTGCGCACTTCCGGTTTGAAAGGCTTGGATTCCCACAATTCAACCGGATCAACAGGCATTACATCATAATGGCCATAAACCAAAACGGTTGGTAATGATGGGTCAATGATTTTCTCACCAAATACAATCGGATTCCCATCTGTGGAAAAAAGTTCACTTCTGTCACAACCGGCCTCACGAAGCGATTTCTTCCAATATTCAGCTGCCTTGATCATGTCCTCCTTATGTTCAACAGACGAACTGATGGATGGTATCCGGATCAATCCAAAGAGTTCCTCTAAAAACCTGTCTTTGTGCTCATCAATGTATAGTTTAACGTGTTCCATGTGTATAGTTTTTCGAGTGAATAATTTATGTAATGAAATTAACATCCAACTTTGGTGCAAAAATACAGATAATTTAAACGGTTTCTCTATTGCATCACATTCTCAATTATTCAATTATGAGTATATTTGACGCTGAAATGATAATCCCAGGAAA
This sequence comes from uncultured Bacteroidales bacterium, assembly GCA_903875045.1. Classification (GTDB taxonomy): domain Bacteria; phylum Bacteroidota; class Bacteroidia; order Bacteroidales; family FEN-979; genus CAIVAT01. The sequence continues at coordinate 8,791 of CAIQUS010000160.1, read as the reverse complement.
TGGATAAATTCAACTATTTGAATCAACCCGACCACTCTGTCATAGATGGGTTATACGAAGAATACAAACAGGATCCAGCCTCTGTTGATGAGAGCTGGCAAAAGTTTTTTGAAGGTTTTGAATTTTGCCAGACAAATTTCAAGACCGACCAGGGCAATGCGTATGTAGTCCCCAATGAATTTAAGGTGATCAACCTGATCAATGGATACCGTTCAAGGGGGCACTTGTTTACCAAAACCAATCCGGTGCGAACCCGCCGTAAATATTCACCCACGCTGGATATTGAAAATTTCGGACTTGCCCAGGACGATTTGCAGAAAACATTTCAGGCGGGAAAAGAGCTTGGCCTGGGAAGTGCAAAACTGTCGGAAATCGTTTCCCATTTACAAAAAACCTATTGTCAGTCGGTTGGGGTTGAGTACCACTACATCAGGAGACCGGAAATTGTTGAATGGTTTAAGGAGAAAATGGAGCCCCGGCAAAACACCCCTTCCTTTTCACTCGACGATAAAACGATTATCCTCCGTAAATTAGCCGAAGGTGTTCTCTTTGAAAAATTCATCCATAAGAAATTCCCGGGGCAGAAAAGCTTTTCACTTGAAGGAGTTGAATCGCTGATCCCGGCACTGGAAGCAGTGATCCAACAAGGTGCCGACCTTGGCATCGATGAGTTTGTGCTTGGCATGGCCCATCGCGGACGGTTGAACGTACTTGGGAACATCATGCACAAACCTTTCACACAAATTTTCTCTGAATTTGAAGGGAAAGAGTATGAGGATGATGACCTGCTTGGCGATGTGAAATACCACCTGGGGTACTCAAATGAGATCATTTCACATACCGGGAAAAAAGTACATCTCACCCTGGCTCCCAATCCATCACATCTCGAAACCGTTGATCCGGTGGTTGAAGGCATTTCCAGGGCCAAAATTGACCATGCCCATGGCGGGAACAATGACAAAGTTGCTGCGATCCTCATCCATGGTGATGCCTCCATTTCGGGGCAGGGCATTATCTATGAACTTATCCAGATGGCCGATCTGGAAGGTTACAAGACAGGAGGGACCATTCATCTGGTGGTAAACAACCAGATCGGGTTTACCACCAATTACCTCGATGGCCGGTCGAGTGTGTATTGCACCGATGTGGCAAAGACCATTCAGTCACCCATTTTCCATGTGAATGCCGATGATGTCGAGGCAGTGGTATACACTGTCAGGCTTGCCATGGAATTCAGGGCTAAATTTCATAAAGATATTTTCATCGACCTCCTCGGATACAGAAAATACGGGCATAACGAAAGTGACGAACCCCGGTTTACCCAGCCAATCCTTTATAAAATAATCGAGCAACACCCTGATCCGCTGGAGATCTACCTGAAAAAGCTTGAAGAGGAAGCCACACTTTCATCCATTGATGTTGCAGGAATTAAATCTGAAATCAACACCAAACTTGATTATGGCTTCGATGAAGCGAAAACCATCATCAAGGGCGACATTTCATCCTTCCTTGGAAAACAATGGGACGGTTTGCGAAAAGCCACTCCTGCCGATTTTCAAACTTCCCCCGTAACGGCCATTTCAGAATCGACCTTGCGTGAAATTGCCCGTAAACTAACTGCATTGCCAGAAGGGAAAATATTTTTCCGGAAAATCATCAAAATGCAGGATGACCGGAAAGCCATGCTCGAAGCTGACAAACTTGACTGGGCCATGGGCGAACTGATCGCCTACGGTTCCCTCCTCACAGAAGGCCATCCGGTAAGGCTGAGCGGACAGGATGTGCAGCGCGGCACTTTCAGCCACCGCCATGCCGTGCTCACGGTAGAAGATTCGGAGGAGAAATTCATCCCGCTGGAACATATTTCAGCAAGCCAGGCTAAACTGAGCATTTACAATTCACTGTTATCGGAATATGGCGTGCTTGGCTTTGAATATGGCTATGCCTATTCCACCCCCAACGCTTTAACAGTTTGGGAAGCGCAGTTTGGTGACTTCAACAATGGGGCCCAGATTGTGATCGATCAGTATATCAGCAGTGCAGAAGACAAATGGAAAGTGATGAATGGTGCTGTATTGCTGTTGCCCCATGGTTATGAAGGCCAGGGACCGGAGCACTCTTCGGCAAGGATTGAACGATTTCTTTCTTTGTGCGGCCATCACAATATGCAGATCGTGAACTGTTCCACCCCGGCCAATTTTTTTCATGTATTGCGCCGACAGCTCTACTGGCCATTCCGTAAACCGCTTGTGGTATTTACCCCCAAAAGCCTGCTCCGCCATCCACGTTGTGTTTCATCAGTTGAAGAGTTTACCACCGGCGGATTTCACGAAGTTATTGATGATGCAACGGTTGACCCTTCAAAGATCCAACGGGTGGTACTTTGTTCAGGCAAGGTTTATTACGACATTCTGGAAGAGAGGGAGAAGCAGCAAAAGGAAGATGTAGCCATTATCCGGCTTGAACAGCTTTATCCACTTCCCTTGCAGCAACTTCAACAGATTTTCGCCAAATATTCCCACACCAAACACTGGGAATGGGTACAGGAAGAACCTGTGAACATGGGCGCATGGAAATTTATCACGCAGAATATGGTTTTTGACCAGCACTTTGCCATGCCATTCCTGCATCACACTGCCCGGCCGGCCAGTGGCAGCCCGGCAACAGGTTCCTCACGCCTCCATAAGATCCAGCAAAAACTCATCGTGGAAAAGGCGCTGGGAAAATGCACCTGCGAACATGCAAACGGCTCGTGCAGACTGCATTGCGCCGAACATGAGTTTCAGATTGTTTAACAAAGATTATTCATAGTTTCTTTATAATTTTAATAATAATAAAGGCCAATGGCAATTGAAATAAAAGTTCCAAGTCCAGGCGAATCCATTACCCAGGTGCAACTGGCAAAATGGCTGGTAGCTGATGGTGAAACTGTTGAAAAAGACCAGGAAATCGTTGAAATCGATTCCGACAAAGCCTCTTTCCCGGTAACCACTCCCGAAGACGGTGTAATCAAAATCATGGCAACAGAGGGTGAAACCGTGGCGGTTGGTGCGGTTATAGCCGTAATTACCCCGCAAACCGGGAAAGGCCCAAATCCCAAATCCCAAATCTCAAATCCCAAATCCCAGGAACCAGTGGATGCTTCCCTCCAAAATCCGGCCACTCCCCCACCTGCCCACTTGCCCACCAGTCCACTTGCCCACTCTTCTGCCAGCCTCCACGCCTCTCCCCTCGCACGGAAAATTGCCGAAGAAAAACAGGTTAGTCCGGGCGATCTGACCCTGGCATTTCCCGGGAAAAAAATAACCCGAAAGGACATTGAATCTTTTATCAACCGGAAAAAGGAGGCAACAACAACCGTTTCATTTGCCGGAACCAGGGAGGTGGACCGAAAAAAAATGACCACCTTGAGGTTGAAACTCGCAGAACGACTGGTTTCGGTGAAGAACCAAACTGCCATGCTGACCACTTTCAATGAGATCAATATGCAGTCTGCACTGAAAATAAAGGACAAATACAGCACTGCTTTCAAAGAAAGGTTTGGCGTTGGCGTCGGACTGATGTCATTTTTCACCAAGGCTGTGACCATTGCCCTTAAAGAATTTCCGCAAGTCAACTCTTTTCTCGACGGAGAGGATTTGATTATCCCCAGGTATGCTGACATAGGCATTGCCGTAAGCGCTCCAAAGGGACTTGTTGTACCGGTGTTGCGCAATGCCGAGATGATGAGCATTGCTGAAATTGAGTTGAAAATCAAAGAGCTTGCAGGTAAAGCCCGCGACAATAAAATTTCCATCGACGATATGAAAGGTGGCACATTTACCATCACCAACGGCGGTGTGTTCGGTTCCATGATGTCGACCCCTATTTTAAATCCTCCGCAAAGCGCCATACTTGGCATGCACAAGATACAGGAACGGCCCATCGCGGTTAATGGCCAGGTAGTCATTGCCCCCATGATGTACGTAGCGCTTTCGTATGACCACCGGGTGATTGATGGTCGCGAATCGGTCAGTTTCCTTGTCAAAGTAAAGGAACTGGTTGAGGATCCAGCTAAAATGCTTACCGAAGGATTGGATCCTATCAAATTATTGCTCGACCTGTAAAATTCCATCATGAGAAAAAATGTTGATTTCCTGGTCATTGGATCAGGTATTGCCGGACTTACTTTTGCCATAAAAGTGGCAAAACATGGAAAAGTATGCATCGTCACGAAATCTAAAATGGACGATACCGCCACCAGCTGGGCCCAGGGGGGCATCGCCGCCGTAATGTATACTCCGGATTCATTTGAGAAACATATCCAGGATACCATCATTGCAGGTGATGGATTGTGCAATGAAGATGTTGTAAGGTTTACCATCAATGAATCAACTGAACGGATCAGGGAGCTGATTAAATGGGGCACCAAATTCGATAAGACCATCACCGGACGTTACGATCTTGCCAAGGAGGGCGGACATTCAGAATACCGGGTATTGCATCACAAAGACAGTACCGGACGGGAAATAGAAAACAAGTTGCTCGAACAGGTGAAGAAACACCCTAACATTGAGATCCTTGAGAATCATTTCACCATCGACATTATCACACAGCACCATCTCGGGGTAGAGGTGAACAGCCGAACCGAAGGAATAACCTGTTTTGGCGCCTTTGTAATGAACCCAAGAACCCGGCTGGTCGATACCATTTTATCGAAAGTTACACTGATCGCCACAGGAGGTGCCGGAAACGTTTATAACAACACCACCAATCCGCTCATCTCAACCGGCGATGGCATCGCAATGGTCTACCGCGCAAAGGGAGCCGTAGAGAACATGGAATTTATCCAGTTTCACCCGACAGCACTTTATCATCCGGAGGAAAAACCTGCCTTTCTGATCACAGAAGCCATGCGTGGTTTTGGTGCCATGTTGAAAACACGCGACGGGAAGGAGTTTATGCATAAGTACGACCCCCGACTTTCGCTGGCCCCCCGCGACATCGTTGCACGGGCCATTGACAATGAGCTGAAGCTAAGCGGCGAAGACTACCTTTTCCTCGATTGCAGGCACCTGAACAAAAACGAACTCATCAACCACTTCCCGACCATTTATGCCAAATGCCTTTCCATCGGCGTTGACATCAGCAAAGATATGATCCCGGTCGTTCCCGCTGCACATTATACCTGTGGAGGCATAAAAGTGGATGAGTTCGGGCGTAGTTCCATCCTGAACCTCTATGCCTCCGGTGAATGCTCTTCAACAGGTTTGCACGGTGCCAACCGGCTTGCCTCAAACTCCCTGCTCGAATCACTCGTATTCTCTCACAGGGCCAGCGCTGAAGCCATCTCTCAGTTTAAAAATATTGCTTTCTGCAATGAAGTTCCCGACTGGAATGCAGAGGGCATGGTACTCAATGAGGAGATGGTACTGATTACCCAGTCGTTGAAAGAACTTCAGTCCATCATGAGCAGTTATGTTGGCATTGTTCGGTCAAACCTCCGTTTGCAACGTGCATTCGACCGGCTTGAACTGCTTTACCGCGAATCGGAAGACCTTTACAGCAAGTCAATTCTCACCCCCCGGCTTTGCGAATTGCGTAACCTGATCAACATCGGCTACCTTATCATCAAAGCCGCTCACCGCCGACAGGAGAGCAGGGGATTGCATTATTCGCTTGATTATCCCAGAACAAGCCCCCGGTGACATTCACCATTAAACCACATGAACAATGGCTTTAATTAAATCAGTAAAAGGCATCCTGCCTAAAATGGGCGCGAATTGTTTTCTTGCCGACAACGCCACCCTTACCGGCGATGTGGTGATGGGTGACAACTGCAGCGTATGGTTCAATGCGGTAGTACGCGGGGATGTACATTCCATCCGCATCGGCAACAATGTGAACATCCAGGATGGCGCGATCATCCACTGTACCTATCAAAAAGCCCCGGTAAACATCGGGAATAATGTTTCCATTGCGCACAATGCCATCATCCACGGTTGTACCATCCACGACAATGTACTGATCGGCATGGGTGCCATTGTGATGGACGGAGCTGTGATCCACAGTAATTCGATTGTGGGTGCAGGGGCGCTGATTACCGAAGGCACAGTCGTTGAATCTGGTTCTGTCTGGGCTGGCCTGCCGGCCCGAAAAATAAAAGATATCGATCAATCTTTACTGGAAGGTCAGGTGAACCGGATTTCACGAAATTACAACATGTACGCCGGATGGTACGACAAGGAGGACATTTAAACGTTTTAACCAGGTGTGAGGCGGTTTTAATAGCAAAAGGCACATCTTCGGGGTGAAGATATGCCTTTTTAAAAAACCTCAGGCAGCCGCCGGCAAACCTACGGTTGATTGCTGTTAATGATCTTCACCGGGAAGTCATATTCTAAATGATGAACGTCGGTAGCATTGTTCAACATTGTTTTATCAGATACCCAGAGCCGGAATACAAATGCACATGATTCTCCCGGTAGGAGTTTATTGTCATGAACGCCGGGCGTATGCGCCGTTGTATTTAACCAGGTGAGATCGAAACTAAACAGGTTGGTGGACGCTGGTCCTGACCTGGCCGGAACCGGAGTGGATGAATTGTAAATCTCCTCGGGCGGCGACCCTTGCTTTTGAATCGTAATCCTGTATTGGTTGAAATTATCGCTCGGATTGGTGAGGTCACCTGCTATGATCAATGGATCGAATGCTGTTCCATTGATATTTACCACTTTAAACGCGCCATCTACATCTTTGGTATAAAGATCAGCGCATGGCGGCAGGTTGCCGATATCAGTGATTACGGCTGCAATGGGTTCATTATCAACCCAAACACGCTGGGTATCATAATATGTATAACCCAGTGTATCCACAACCTTCAGCAGCAGGGTATATTTCCCGCTTGCGGCAGTAGGCCAATACATGCCGGCAACCAGTGCTTCTGGAACATGGATGGTTAATGAACCTCCCATCCAGGGTATGGTCAGAACATTATCGTAAGGATAAAAACCGTTGTTGGAGATCAATGAACCCGGCCCTTTGAGAATATTCCATTGCCGGAGCTGGTCGGGCGTAAAAGTGCCAAACCCTGCATTATAATCGACATAACAAATGGCCGCATAACCATTCAGCAATGGATCGAAGGCAGTTCCGTTGTCGGGTTGTACGGATGCAAAATTATCTTTGATCGCGTAAATCCCATAATTGCTGATCTTTTGATTTGCACATCCGTATACTCTTGCTGCACCCCAAATACCTGCGTATCCTCCAATTGCCCCCAGGTCGGCCCCGGCAGCATCAGCTACCCTAAGCTGTTCATCCGGATCGGTCACATCATGGGCAATGCGTCCGCCGACGCTTTTAATATATACTTCGCCCACATCGATTGAGAAAGAGATAGATGCAGTACAAACACTTCCATTTGCACTGTGAACAGTTAGTTTTACAACAAATGTAGCCGCAGTAATCAGGTTACTGCCGGCATTTTCAATGGCTTTCTTCAGATTGATAAATCCCAGGTTTGCATTCATCACACCATGTGCTCCATGCGACAGGGCCGGATCAGGATTACCACTGTTGTTTGAATAAACAATTGCACCGGAAGAAACATCATCGGTGCCATTCCAAAGAAGTTGGATGTCATACTTTGACATTCCACAACCACTGGCCGTTCCAATGATGGCTATATATTTGTCATCCAGAAGTTTCATATTGCTGTTGATACAACCGGTCGGGTCAGTGAGTCCGCAAACCAATGAACCTTTCGGACATTCGACACAGAAATCGATGCAGAAACAATTCGACGCATTTGTACGATCGCGATCATGACCGCGCTGACGATTTTCATTGAGTAAGACGGTGCCATCACCTGCTTCGATCCTGAAATATAAATCCGGACCGGCAGGCCACTCCACATTGAGCCAGTTGAATATTGTTTTACTGAAATCGGCTTCCGAGTAATAAATTTTAACATTTCCCTCCGTATCGGTGACGCCAAATCCCAGGTAATCATCCTGAATAAGGTCTACATCATAAGCAAAAACTTTAACACCGGAAACGGCAGTATCATTTTTGCAATCCTTTACTTTTCCGCAAATGACATAGAGTCCGAAAAGTTTAAGTATCCAGCACCAGAATTTATTGGAAATCGCATATTCCCAATAAGCTGAAAGCCTTCTGTCGTTTTCGTTTTTTTGACTCGTTTTCCAAAGTGGCTGCAGCGTAGTGATGTGAAATTGAAACGGACCTGTTGTTTTCGGCGATTTTCTGTCAGGCCCAAGAAGCGTCTTCGCCCAATCTGTGCCGATTTCAAAATCAATATCGAATGCACCTCCTTCATATTTAACCTTGTCCGAAAATTCGAGGGTGAAATTCCCGGATTCATCGGTGATAGTTTCAACCAATAGCCGGTTCGAAAGTGATTTCAATTCATCCGGTGTTCGTTGATGAAATGATTCTTTTTCGCGTGACACTGCCAATGCTGCAAGGTTTGCCCCCGCATCAACAGTATATGCCCGGATTTTTACATGCCGGAGAAAGTCAGAATAATCCCCGCAATAAAAACCCCTGAGATTTCCTTTTAACGAATAATTCATGTTAAAGCCTCCATTTTTAATACCTACTCTGTTCGCTTTTCGGTAACCGCGTTATTTTTATTTAGATTGTATACAAATATACAATTCTAAAACAGCCGTAACTATTCACCCCCTGTTTTTTAAATCCAAGGGTTATTAACAATTTTCAGGCTTGTTGTCCTGTTTTTATTCGCCATCTAGACGATATCAACCGTATTTTGTTGATTGATTGTTTG
>CAIQUS010000159.1 GCA_903875045.1 uncultured Bacteroidales bacterium | reverse complement strand
TCGATGGTTTGAAGAGCAAGGCTTGTACAATCTTACATTGAATTACGAACGGTTAACCAATTTAAAGAAACCGCCGTGTACGAAAGTATGCCCGGTGGTGTGAGAGGGCGGGGGAGCAATCCCCCTACCTACTCGATTATGGCTTGTGGCTTTTTACCGCTGAGGGCGCGGAGGTATTTCGCAGAGGGCCGCAGAGGGAGGTTTCCTTGAAAATCACATTTAAACTAAAGAATCAACATTTCAACCCCATTTAATAACAATCCAATAAACCTTAAACTGAAACTAAAAACAAGGAGGCACAAAATGAACACAATGACAAAATTGACTGCTATTATGCTGATTGTTATCGGCTCCATGATTTCAATTTCCACTCAGGCCAAAATTTGGCGGGTAAACAATTTTGGAACTGCTGTAGCCGATTTTACCACTGCGCAGGCAGCCCACGACGGGGCATCAGCCGGCGATACGATCTATTTCGAGGGCTCTCCTACAAGTTATGGCAACCTATTGTGTTCAAAGAAGCTCATTTTGATTGGTACCGGTTATTTTCTAAGCAATAACCCGGAGACACAACCAAAGAATTTGTCTTCAACCTTGGGAAAGGTTTTTTTTAATCCAGGGTCTGCCAATTCCTGTATTATGGGCTGTGTTATTAATTCAAGTTACGATTTGACTATAACGAGTTCAAATATAAAACTGACCAGAAACCACATTTTGCTCGCGAATGGAACGAGGATTTTGGTGAATGGTTCATTTAGTAATATTCTTATTTCTGACAATTATCTATTCACGACCATAGAATTAAACACCAGTTTTACAATTAGTAACGTTATGATTTCGAATAATATTTTTGCTCAAACCTGGACTGGCTTCCCTTACATTACTTCTGGTAATTTGTCGGGTTGTCTTATTCTCAATAATGTTTTTGCCGGAGGTAATATTGGCATAACTGTATATAATTCACAGATATACAACAATATAATGACGTCAGGGACTTTTACAACCAACAATAATACCTACACGAACAATATTGGCAGTGGCACCCAGTTTGGAAATTCCAATGGAAATCAGCAGAATGTGGCGGCTGCTGATATTTTTATGTGTACCGCATCTTGCACTGGTTATTCCCCTGATGGTCAATGGCAGCTGAAAGCCTTATCCCCGGCCATAGGTGCCGGTGTGGGTGGAATTGACTGTGGCGCTTTTGGAGGTAATACACCTTACGTGTTGTCGGGTATGCCCAATATCCCGGCTATCTATTATTTTACCAATTTCAGTTCGGGCAACCAGTTGAATGTGAACCTGAAGGTGAAATCCCATAATTAATCGTTGTCTTAAAACGAGCATGATGAAAAGGATCACCCTTATTCGCAGCATTTGTTGTTTCCCGTTGAAATTTCCGGGAAAACGACTGCAGACTTCTGTTTTCTTTCTGATGGTGCTATGGTTGGGATCAGTCCCGGCTCAGAACATCACGCAGATCGAATATTTCTTCGACACCGATCCGGGTTACGGATTGGGTACGAGTCTTCCGTTAACCCCCGGGCCGAATCTCGACAACCTGGTTTATGACATCCCAGTTTCGGCGCTGTCGTCCGGGTTTCACAACCTTTACATCCGGGCCCGGGATGACAATGGAGCATGGAGCCTCACCAATGTTCAAACATTTTACAAAGAGTCCGGTAATCCGGTGCTTCCCGATGTCACCAAAGTGGAGTATTTCTTTGATACCGACCCCGGTCATGGTCTTGGAACCAACCTGCCAATCACTCCCGGCACAAACCTGAGCAATCTGGCCTTCAACATTTATGTTACAGCGCTTCAGGAAGGATTTCACAACCTCTATATCCGTTCGATGGATGCATACGGAAAATGGAGCCTGACACATAATCAGGCATTTTACAAAGAACCCGCAACAGCCTTGCTTCCCGATGTCACCAAATTGGAGTATTTTTTTGATACCGACCCCGGTCATGGTCTGGGAACCAACCTGCCAATTACCCCCGGCACGAACCTGAGCAATCTGGTATTCAACATTGAAGTTACAGCGCTTCAGGAAGGATTTCACAACATCTACGTCCGGTCAAAGGATTCTTACGGGAGATGGAGTTTGACACACAATCAGACTTTTTATAAATCACCGGGTTCATCGCTGCCGAATATCACAAAGATCGAATATTTCTTTGATGCTGATCCTGGTTTCGGATCAGGTATGGCATTTCCTGTAACCCCCTCGACCAATATAACCAGTCTGCTGGTTCCGATAGATGTTACCTGTTTGTCGAACGGCAAACATACGGTATATATCCGTTCGTTGGATGATTATGGCAGGTGGAGCCTGACTAGCAACGACACCATCCGGGTTACCAGGGTCCAGCCACAAATAGCGGTTGCGGGTCCGACTATTTTTTGTGAAGGTGATTCTGTGAAATTCACCGCCCCTGCCGGAGACAACCTTTCCTATCAGTGGCACCGGGACAATGTTCCCATTCCCGGTGCAATCAATGGAGTGTATTGTCCACGGCTAGCCGGAAGTTATTACGCAAAGATACGGCACAATGATCTTTGCAACGATACCACCAATGTGGTAAGTACCACCGCTAAACCGGCGCCAATGCCTGTCATTGCTGGGCCGAACTCTGTTTGTGTGGTACAACCAACGGCTGTCTACATGACTGAAGCCGGCATGACCGGCTATCAATGGGCAGTTTCTGCAGGAGGATCAATAGTTTCCGGGACAGGGACCAACACGGTCACTATTACCTGGAACACGGCTGGTGCCCGGAAAGTCACCGTGAATTACACAGGCATCAATGGTTGTGCGGCAGTGGTACCAACCGAATATCCTGTTACAGTCATTCCCTTGCCCGCATTACCCGGTTCAATCACTGGTCCTGTGCAAGTGATACAAGGCCAAACAGGCGTTGGCTTTTCCGTTGGTTCCATTGCCAATGCCACAGGGTATGCATGGACTTTGCCACCCGGGGCTTCCATTGTTTCAGCGGATAATACCGCCAGCATTGTGGTTGATTTCAGTGCCGGTGCTGTTTCCGGGGATATCAGTGTGCATGGTACCAACTCATGCGGCAATGGTTCGGAATCAGGGTCCTTGACCGTTAAGGTGGTTCCCACATCGGTCGTTCTGTCGAATGTTGCTGTGGAGAGTGGTCAGGTCACCTGCTACAGTGCGGCACAAACCATTTATGTAGCCGGCAGCGGAACTGCCTTTGAAGTGAAGACTGGCGGTTCGGCCACCATGATCGCCGGACAGAACATCCTTTACCGGCCCAACACCAAGGTGTTTAACGGAGGTTATATGCACGGATCCATCACCACCAGTTCGCAGTACTGCGTAACACAGCCGGCACCTATGGTCGCCATTGCGACCGGGGTGGATAGCCGGGAAGATCCGGTAGTTCCTACATCTTCATTCAAAGTGTATCCCAATCCGACAACCGGCAGCTTTACACTTGATTTAACTGATCAGGTTTCTTCAGGAAACGTCAGGGTAGTTATTTATAATATGCAGGGAGCGAGGCTAATGACGTATGAAATGTCAGGTGAACGTACCCATGTGTTTTCATTGTCAGGTCAGCCTGCCGGACTTTATCTCATCGATGTGGCAGCAGGTACCAGGAGAGAGATGGTGAGGGTGGTCAGGGAGTGATGATTAGATCATGAATAATCGTTTTCGATATTTAATGGGGCTAAAGCCCCGATTTATATTGCCTATCCCTTGTAACAGTCAGCTAAAGCTGACTGCAATAGATTAACCGACTGTAGCATCTATTGCAGTTGGCTTGAGCCAACTGTTTATGTAATGATTCAAATTTTCCGGCTTTAGCCACATTTTTTTATCCAGACTTCCTGGCTATTGAGGATTATGCTATAAAAAATGATGTGATGATGTGATGATTATTTCAGGGAGTTTTTGGAGGTGGAGATTATTTTTGACAGGAGTTTTTTGATGACAAGTATTTTTTCAAGAAGTTTTTCTGATGAAGGGTAGTTTGGTGAGTGCCCGATTTTAAAAGTTGATGGGAAATAACAAACCTTTTTTTCTCCTCAAGCAATTCACAATGAGCAATAACCTCCAAAGCAAACTCAAAAGAAACCTCCAAAATAACATTCCCCTTTTCCACGAAACCCATTATTTAATCACCACATCATCACATTATCACATCAGCAAATCAGCACATTATCACATCATCACATTAAAGCGTTTTCTCCAGGTAACATCGCCGGCAAAGCGGCTCGTACGAATCCATCTCCCCCAGCATCACCAGGTGGTCGTCTTTCACCATCCGGTGGGTATAGTGGGCCAGGTCGCCGCAGTTCATACACACAGCGTGAACCTTGGTCACATCTTCGGAAACAGCCATCAGTGCCGGCATCGGGCCAAAGGGTTTTCCGAGGTAATCCATGTCGAGGCCGGCAATGATCACCCGGATGCCGCTGTTGGCAAGCTGATTGCATACTGCCGGCAATTCATCATCAAAAAACTGGGCTTCATCAATGCCAACTACATTTACATCGTTGGTGAGGAGCAGGATTTGTGAAGCCGACTGTACCGGTGTTGACATGATGGCATTTTCATCATGCGAAACCACGTTGGTTTCATCATATCGTTTGTCGATTTCCGGTTTGAAAATTTCAACCTTCTGACGTGCAATCTTTGCCCGCTTCAACCGGCGGATGAGTTCTTCGGTTTTACCTGAAAACATTGATCCACAGATTACTTCGATCCATCCCAGGCGGTTTACCGGATTATTTTTTTCGATCTGCATGCAGTAGGGTAATAATTTGTATTTTTATAGCTGGATTTGCTACAAAAGTAAGAATTTCTGCGGAGCATTGTCGAATTAGACGGAGCGTATTCGAAGTATCGGAAACCTGGGAAAATTTAAATCATGGACATCGGGATCATCAAAGACGAAAATAAATGGCTGCTGGAGGCCATCAATGAACAATATGAAGCCATTCACCGTCATGGCGGGAAAATTCCACAGATTGAATTTGATATCCTGATGGAGAATGTCAGGAAGTTTTACGAAACCATGCATATCCTCCAGCGTTTAAATGAACCCGTTTTACATGCTGAACACAACCTGAATTCCCGGGATTCTTCAAAGGTTGCCAAACATATTGTCCCCGATCAGCGCTTTAATACGAAGCCGCAAACACAGGAACCGGAATCAACCGTTACCCGGCAAACTTCGGGGGTTACGGTGAGGTATCATGAACCTGATCCTGTTGAAGAAAATCCAATAGTTCATGGAGAAAAAATTATTGAACCTGTGCATACGGTGCCGGTCATGTTCAAACCCGCCGGACCCGCGCCAGTTCGGCAGGAATCTGCGCATACTGTAAAAAAAACAGCCAAACCCCAGGAACCTGATCTGTTTGCCGCAAATGAGCCTGAACTCAGCATCAAACTAAAAGCGGCGCGCGACAAGACATTCGGGCAAAAAATCGCATCGGAGCGCATCGAAAACCTGAAAACAGCCATCACCATCAATGAGAAGTTTATGTTCATCAATGAACTTTTTGATGGAAACCTGCGCGAATACAACGAAACCATCGAAACGTTGAATGGGTTTAAAAACCTTGATCAGGCAGCTGACTATCTCGACCTGATGCGGAAAAAGAATTTCTGGAATACAGGGTCAACTGCATTCAAAAAGCTTTCGGAACTGGTGGAACGGCGGTTTTAAGCAAAGGATTATACGCATGATCATCGAAGACAGTAATAGGAATCCCATTGATACTTGCATAAACTAAGGCGGGCAATTATGAAAAAAGCACTAAAAATCACAGGAATAATCCTCGCAGCCGTTCTGTTGGTCCTTGTAGTTACGCCTTACATTTTCCAGGACAGGATCAAACAGGAGGTAAAAAATCTGGCCAACCGCACACTAAAAAGCGAGTTGAATTTCACGGATATGAATCTCTCTTTTTTCAGCCATTTCCCGAATCTCAGCCTTACCCTTACCGATTTTTCACTGAAATCATCGGCCCCATTTGACAAGGATACCCTCATCAGTGCAAAGGAAATAGCCTTTGGCGTAAATGTAAAAAGTCTGTTTGGAAAAACCATACAGATCACCAGGATTTATTTTGAAAAGGCACAAATCAACATCCTCTACAATGAAAAGGGTAATGCCAATTATAATGTTTATCAATCAAATGACAGTGTCGCAGCGCCGAAGGACACTACAGCTTCGTCCGGGGCTGAACTGAATATCGAGCACATCATATTTAAAAACTGCCGGGTTGTTTATTCCGATCCGTCTATCCCGGTGGAAGTCGTTGCCAACGGACTCAACTATGCCGGTACCAGCAGCATGACCAACGATTTTTTCAATCTCACCTCCAATGTGAAAATTGATGCGCTTGATGTAATTTATGATCAGCAGAAATATATTGATGCAAAACCGGTTACCGCAAAATTGACCACCAAGGTCAACAGTAAGGACTTGTCTATTCATTTTGAAAAAAACGACCTGAAAATCAAGGATATCCCTTTGCAGTTCCAGGGAAAATTCAACTTTGAAAAAAATGGGTACCAGGTCACCATGAACTTCTTATCGGTGATGGAGAAGGAGTTTCTCAGTGCAAGGTTCAAAATCAGGCAAGGTGAAACTATGTGGGTTTTCGCCAAGGCCAATGCCAGTGTCGACATAGCGAAATGGGCAAAAGCCCTCGATTATAAAACCGCTGATTTGAAGGGGTTTTATGAGCTTAACCTCCAGGCCGAAGGATCCTATATCACAGGGCCCGTGGTAAAAGGCCTCAGGAAGGAAACTGACACTGTTATTCTGAGTATCCCGAAATTCAGCCTGATGACGAAACTTACCGGCGGGTATTTTAAATATGCAAGCCTGCCGCAACCTTTGACCAATATTAACTTTTTACTCAATGCCTCCTGTCCCGACAACGACTATAAAAACATCAATGTACAACTTGAAAACCTCCAGGCAACATTCCTGAAAAATCAGATTCAGGGTTTTTTCAGGATGAAAAGCATGAAGGACATCTCCATTGAAGCCAATCTTACGGGCAATTGTAACCTGGCAGAGCTGAAGCAGGTCGTTCCGCTCGACAGCATCACACTGGCCGGAATTCTTTCACTGGATGTGAAGGTGAAAGGCAATTATGCGCCTGAGAAAAAGATGTTCCCGGTTACCACAGCACTTGTTGGGATTAAGGGCGGATCGGTACTTACCAAATATTATCCTCATGCACTGGAGAACATTGAAATGGAGACTGAGGTGATGAACAGTACCGGCACCATGAAAGATCTGGTTGTCCGGGTGAAACCACTTACTTTCGCATTTGAAGGGAAACCTTTTACCCTCACGGCCGCACTGGAAAATTTTGATGATCTGCGCTATGATCTGCAGTCGAAAGGCGTGATCGACATGGGCAAGGTCTACAAGGTTTTTTCACAAAAAGGACTCGACCTCGATGGGTATATCGAGACAGATTTGTCGCTGAAGGGAAAACAAAGTGATGCCACTTCCGGCAAATATGAACGGCTACATAACCGGGGGACACTGAAATTGCGCGATATTGAACTTTCCTCCGAGGCATATCCCATGCCATTCATCATTAAAACCGGTGATTTCAGGTTTGACCAGAATAAGATCTGGTTTGAAAACTTCCTGGCAACTTATGGCGTTTCGGATTTCAGGCTCAAGGGTTGCCTGAAGAACACCATTAATTACATCCTTTCACAGGGGGGAACCATTTCGGGTGATTTCGAGTTAAATTCCAACCTCATCAACGTGGATGAATTTATGGTTTTTGCCGGGTCCGACACTGTTAAAGCATCTGCAGCCACAACCCCAACAGGTGTGGTGATTATACCTCGCGACCTGGATATCGATTTTAAAGCCGATGTGAAGAAAACCGCTTTTGAGGGATTGGAAATCAAGGACCTGAAAGGAGAAATTGACCTGAAACAGGGGATTCTGGTACTCAAAGATGCCTCGTTCAGCCTGATCGACTGCAAGGTAAACATGGATGCCACCTATGGAAGCATAACACCGATGAAAGGTTTCTTTGATTTTCATGTCAAGGCCGAAGATTTTGACATCAAACGCGCCTACAATGAGATTGCCATGATCCGTGAAATGGCTTCATCGGCAGAAAAAGCCGAAGGGATCGTTTCGCTCGACTACAACGTGAAAGGGATGCTCAACGCCGAAATGTTCCCGGTGTTACCTTCCCTGGAAGGTGGAGGGGTTGTTTCGATCAAAAAGGTGAAAGTTTATGGGCTCAAATTGTTCAACGATATCAGTAAGGGCACGCAGAAAGAGGGGATCAGCAATCCCGATTTGTCAAAAGTCGATATCAGGTCAACGATTAAGAATAATACCATTACCCTGGAACAGTTCAAGTTTAAGGTGAAGGGAATCAGGGTTAAAATTTCAGGGACCACCACCTTCGACAGTAAACTGAACCTGGCAATCCGGCTTGGATTGGGTCCCTTTGGCATCATTGGCATTCCCATGAAGATCACCGGGACAATGGATGACCTGAAGATCAGATATGGCCGCGGAAAAGAATCGGATGACCTGAAGGATTCTGATTACACAGATGAACTGCCAAAAGAGATGCTCGACAGGATCAAAAGCGCCAAAGATGATAGCGGCGATGAGGAGCCGGAACCCGCTAAATAAAAAAACCACTAAGGCACTGAGAACACTAAGAGACACTAAGAAAAGTTATTGTTTATGACACTTCTCAAATCTTAGTGCTTCTTTGTGTTCTCAGTGCCTCAGTGGTATAAATGAAACAACACCAATTAGAAGATATTTGTATCATGTCAGATTAAGGAAGTTTTAAGTTGAATGTTCGATCTGGTTAAGTATTTCCAGAACCAGTTCAGTTGACTCCGCTGTGACCATCTGCATTCTCCATGATTTAAAATTCGGTATCCCCCGAAAATATCCGCTGTAAAGTTTGCGTATCTCAAACAAGGTGGCACGTTCACCTTTGTAAAGGATGGAGTTTTCGAGATGCTGGCGCACTACGGCCACTCTTTCGGCGATAGATGGCAGTGGGGGAATGGAATGATCATTCAGCCAGGATTTTATTTCACGAAAAATCCATGGATTTCCGGTAGCAGCACGGCCAATCAGAATACCATCCACCCCATAACGGTTTTTCATCTCTTCGGCTTTAGGTCCCGAATCGACATCCCCATTTCCAAAAACCGGAATTCTCATGTATGGATTATTCTTCACCTCTCCGATGAGAGTCCAGTCGGCTTCACCGCCATAGAGTTGGGCACGGGTACGGCCATGAATCGCAATGGCGCTGATACCCACATCCTGCAACCGTTCGGCAATTTCAACAATCTCTTTGTGCGATTCGTCCCAACCCAGCCGGGTTTTCACAGTAACAGGCAGACTGGTTGATTTCACCACTGCTTCGGTCATACGGATCATCTTTGGGATGTCCTGCAGCAATGCAGCACCTCCACCCTTCATCACTATTTTTCTTACCGGGCAGCCAAAGTTAAGGTCGATGAAATCGGGACCAACGGCCTCGGCTACCTCGGCGGCTTTCATCATCGATTCAACATTTTCGCCGAAGATCTGGATGCCAATGGGCCGTTCTTCGGGTTTAAACCGCATCTTGTTGCTGCTTTTTTCAGCATCACGTATCAATCCTTCAGCGGCAATGAATTCAGTAACCAGCACATCGGCGCCATGCTGTTTGCAAATCACCCGGAAGGGCGAGTCAGTAACATCTTCCATGGGTGCGAGGAAAAGAGGGAAGTTTCCCACATCAATATTTCCGATCTTTGGCAAATAATGTTAATTTAGCGACAAAAATAACCATAATCCGTGGACTTCCGCAAACAGCCGATTCTCGACAGTCTGACACCCTTCACCCGCATCCTGTTTTTAATACTGCTGGTGATTACATGCTTTGCAACTGCTTTTTTAATCGGGTTGCTGCTGGCGGGCCCCTTGTTTGGGGTACAGATGAAAGACATCGTTTCAACGTTGTCCGATTACAGTGATGCCAAAACCCTTCGGTTACTTCAATATTTTCAGGTGATCCAGTCATTCGGACTTTTTATCATACCCTCTTTGCTTGCCGGTTACTTCTTTGAACGCAGCAGCGTACGATATCTATACATCGACAGGCCATCCCGATGGCCGGTTTACGTTGTTACACTGGTGCTGATGTTTGCTTTCCTGCCGTTCATCAATTGGATGGTCACCGTGAATTCAGCGATGAAACTTCCCGACTTTTTAAAGGGCGTTGAGGAATGGATGAAAATCGCCGAGGATGAAGCCGCAACACTCACAGAAGCCTTTATGAAGATGCCCGATTTTGGTGCATTTCTGTTCAATTTGTTTATGATTGCCGTGTTGCCGGCTATTGGCGAAGAATTCATGTTCCGCGGATTGCTGCAGCGCCTGTTCAAAGAGTGGCTGGGAAATGTCCATGTCGCCATTTTCCTGTCGGCGTTTCTGTTTTCCGCGATGCATTTTCAGTTTTATGGGTTTTTCCCCCGGATGATCCTCGGAATCATTTTCGGGTATATGTTTTACTGGAGCGGATCGCTCTGGGTGCCGGTTTGTGCCCATTTCATTAATAATGGCGCAGCAGTGGTCTTCTCCTTCCTCGAGCAGCAAGGTATCCTCAGTGGTGATTATGAAAGCTTCGGTGCTACTGAGAATGGCTGGTTTATCATGTTGAGTGGTTTGGCGGTTCCGGCTTTGATGTATTTGATTTATCGGTTGAGACCTCAACCGCCGGCCCCTTTTTCTCCGGGGAAAGCACCTCAACCCCCGGCCCCTTCTCCTCCGGGGAAAGCACCTCAACCCCCGGCCCCTTCTCCTCAAGGAGAAGGGGAGAGCCCTCTCCTTGAGGATAGGGTTGGGTGAGGTGCCGCAGGAGATGGTTAGCACGTGCAAGCCCCCGTCCTTCAGGATGGGGTTAACGGGAACTTATAGTAGTAATTGGTATGACATATCTTTTCACCGATCTTCCTGGCAGCAGACTTTGTCCCTTCGACACTATGCTATTGGTGTTATATGCCCTGACTTGTTTGGGCATCGGACTTTATGCTTCGCGGCGCAAAACCGATTCAGACTTCATGATCGCCGGACGAAAAATCGGTATCATCGGGTTCGTCACCTCCGTTGTAGCCAGTTACATAGGCGGCGCTGCCCTGGTTGCATACACTGCTTATGTTTATCGATTCGGAATTTCTGCCATTGCACTTTTCCTTGGAACGGCCATCGGTTTTATGGTATTCATCCCTTATGCGCTGAAACTTCGGAAATTCAGCGGTGAACGGGAGTTTTACACATTAAGTGACTGGCTCAATTTTAAAATGGGAAAAACGGTCGGGCTGGCTTCAGCGGTGATCCTGATGATCGTTTACTCCGGGATGTTGCTTAATCAGTTTATTGCCGGCAGCAGTATCCTGGCCAACATCAGCGGATGGTCTTATGAAACTGGGTTGCTCATCAGCAGCGGCATCATTGCAACATATCTGCTGGCAGGAGGTTTTCGCAGCGTAATCCGAACCGATATCTTTCAATACATGGTGATCCTGGTAATGATGGTTTTGCTCGGTGTGGTGATGATGGGCGACCGGAGCTCATTTGTGATGGAACTGGTCGATTTTTCTCGGATGAATGTCGGAATGACCTTTGCTTTTGCTGCTTTTGGCGTTCTCATTATTTTTCAGTCGGCCGAATACTGGCAACGGGTTTATGGTGCCAAATCGGACAACGTAGTTAAGTCGGGCCTGGTTGGGTCAGCCATATTTACAGTGTTAACAGGCCTGGCGATTACCATGGTGGGGCTTTCGGCGCATGTTCATGTTCAAGGCATCGATGCCAAGGATGCATTTGCAGAAGGATTGACCCTGCTGATGCCCGACAAGCTTCTCGGTGCAGCGCTGATCCTGATTTTTGCAGCCATCATGAGTTCGGCCGATACTCAGATTTTCGTACTTGCTTCATCCGTGGCGGTTGACTGGGTGGATAAACTTTCAGGAATAAAATCTGATGACAAACGCAGGATGAAGATTACCCGGTTTGGAATTATCGGTTTTACCGGGTTGAGTTTCCTTGGAGCGTGGTTTCTTCGCGATCTGGTGGCCGTGATCGTATTCATCACCGGGGTAGGTTTTTCAATTATCCCGGCGGCCGTGGCTTCTTTTCATTGGAAGATCAAAAGCCGCGCGGCCATGGCCAGTTTCATCAGCGGACCACTTTATGTTTTAATTCTGATGGGCGTTGCCACCCTTCAGCCTCAGCCTTTTGAGTTTTTTAAAAACAACGCCGACCTGGCCATCCTTTCCATCGTGATATCCACCATTTTTCTCATCCTTTTCCAGGTTTTTGGGAAAAAAGAATAATTTGAACCATGCGAAAAGAACTGCTTTTTTGTGCCCTTTTCATTCTTTTGATCCTGCCGGAGGTTTATTCCCAGGCTGATTCATCCTCATTTCCGCTGAAGGAGAAAAAGAAAACCGGCTGGACATGGGCCGGATTGCCTGTGGTGGCTTATGATGCCGACATGGGATTGCAGTTGGGTGTACTCGGGCAGGTTTTCTATTATGGAGATGGATCAACCTATCCGGAATATAAACATACAATTTACGCAGAATGCTCGTGGTTTACCAAAGGCAGTGCTGTCTATCAGTTGTTTTACGATTCAAAATATCTCATCCCCGGAGGAATAAGGGTTACAGCCGATGTGGATTATCTCCCCGAACGGGCGCTTGATTTTTACGGGTTCAACGGGTATGAAGCCAACTACCGGAAGTCAGTTACCACCGTGGGTTCTGAAGATTACCTTACCCGGGTCTTTTACAAACAGGAGCGGAAGATGTACCGTGTGATGGCCGATTTCCAGGGACCGGTGATCGGACAAAAACTTCGGTGGCTGGCAGGGATCAATATTATTGGGATCCAAACCGGAACAGTCGATATCAATCGTATCAACAAAGGCAAACCGGATGATGAAAAGTTGCCGGATACTGCCCTGTTGTATGATCAGTATGTTGGTTACCAGCTTATCCGCCCGGATGAGAAAAACGGGGGCACCACGATTTACCTGAAAACAGGATTGGTTTATGATACACGCGACATTGAATCAGCACCGAACAAAGGAATTTGGTCGGAAGCAATTTTGCTCAGCGCCCCCACCTTCTTAGGGAATAATCCGTATGCCTTTGTGAAACTGGCTGTTACCCACCGGCAATATGTTTCCTTGGTAAAGAAAAAACTGGTGGCTGCTTACCAGTTGAGCTATCAGGGCACCATTTGCGGAACCACTCCATATTATATCATGCCATACATTTACAGCTCATACAGTCTTACCACCAAACCCGACGGACTTGGCGGTTCACGAAACATCCGTGGGGTGCTACGCAACAGAATTACCGGTGATGGCGTGGCTTTTGGCAATGTTGAACTCCGGTGGAAGTTTTTTAAATCGGTGGTTTTAAAGCAGAATTTTTATCTGGGACTCACAGCTTTTCTGGATGGCGGCATGGTGGTGCAGGACCATAAAATTTACACCAATGTTGTTCCTGATGACAAAAAAGCCTTTTTTTTCAACGAAGGTTCAGACAGGCTGCATCTGGCCACCGGTATGGGCCTTCGCATTGCCATAAACGATAACTTCATTATTTCAGTCGACTACGGTATGGCAGTGAACAAACAAGACGGTACAAGTGGGTTGTACATCGGGATCGGGAACATTTTCTAGGCACTCCCCCTGGCTATTCCTCAAAAATTGAGAGAAACAGATTCACGTTTTTTATTTCTTGATAAAAATATTTTGAAGTCCATTTTAAAAAAACTTTCAATTTCTGCCGGGAAAATTAGTCTTGTTTTCCGTTTCATTCTATTGGGAGTTGTCATATTGTGTCTTCTTATCTTCATGTTCCGTTCCCCGGTGGCTGTCTGGTATCTTCATCAACGGATCGACCGCTTCAACCAGTCCGCACAGGTTTCGCTGAAGATTTCCAACATAAGGATCCAGGGTCTGGCTTCCATCCTTGTGACCGGTATCAGCCTCAAACCTGACAAGGGTGATACTTTGCTGCGGGTCGACTCGGCATACGCATCCATCAGCTTGCTGAAACTCCTGGCGGGTCGCATTGTGTTACACGATGTCAGGCTTATCAATACTTCGATATTATTTGACAGTCACGACAGTACTTCCAATTACCGTTTTTTATTGCGGGGAAGGGATCAGGCAGGAGATTCGGTGGCCGGACCGGTAAATTATTCAACGGCCATCGACCGGATGATGCGGCTGATCTTTGATAAAATTCCCCTTTCGCTGAATATCCGGAATTTCAGCCTGAAAACCATTACGGATGGCCATCGGCTTGGTTTTCACCTCGGTCAGTTTAAACTGACTGACCATTATTTCCGATCAACCCTGGATGTAACTGAGGATAGCACGATGGCCAAATGGGTTGTGGCAGGGAAAATGGATAATCACAACCGGATGGCAGAATTCAGGCTCTATTCGGCGGATACATCGAAAGTTGTTCTTCCGTTTCTCAATTATAAGTGGAATGCCCTGCTGGATTTTGACACACTGGCATTTAGCATTGCCGAGCGGGAGGGAGGCGATGACCTGGCCCAGATCAGCGGATTTGCTTCTTTGTCGGGGCTGCGTGTCGATCACTTCAGAATCGCTGCAGTACCAGTGGAATTTGAAAAAGCTGAAATCACCTATCAGCTGAACATTGGCGCCGATTATGCCGAATTGGACAGTTCCACCCGGGTTACCTTTAACCGAATCGACTTCCATCCTTACATCCGCTACCGTCCAAAACCGGCTAAACAAATTACGCTGCAGGTTCATAAAACACAATTTCCTGCACAGGATCTTTTTTCTTCGTTTCCGCAGGGGCTCTTTACCAATCTTGACGGTATCCGGGTGAAAGGAAATCTGTCGTGGTATCTCGATTTCTTTGTCGACCTCTCCATGCCTGATTCCCTGAAGTTTGCAACCTCCCTCGACCGGTACCAGTTTAGCGTGTTGTCGTATGGAAACGCTGATCTGACAAAAATCAACGGGCCATTTTCCTATACTGCCTTTGACCGCGATCTTCCGGTTCGAACATTCATGGTAGGCCCTGAAAACCCAGGGTTTCGGACATTGGATCATATATCGCAATACCTTCAAATGGCTATCCTCACCAGTGAAGATGGCGCTTTTTACCAGCACCGTGGCTTTCTGCCTGAAGCATTCCGCGAATCGATCATTACCAACATCAAAGAGCGGCGGTTTGCCAGGGGTGGCAGTACCATCAGCATGCAGCTTGTGAAAAATGTTTTCCTCAGCCGGAACAAAACAGTTGCACGTAAGCTGGAGGAGGCACTGATTGTGTGGCTCATTGAAAACCAGGGATTAAGCACAAAGGAACGGATGTATGAAGTTTATCTTAACCTGATCGAATGGGGGCCACTGATTTATGGTGCGAATGAAGCATCACATTATTACTTTAACAAAGATGTGTCAAAACTGACTCTCGCCGAGGCCATTTTCATGGCTTCCATCATCCCACGGCCCAAATGGTTTAAATATTCTTTTGATGAAAACGGTCACCTTCGCGAATCCATTGCCGGCTTTTATCGCCTGGTCTCGGAAAAGATGCTCAACAAAGGATGGATTACCTCACAGGATGCAGAAAAACTGATCCCCGATGTTGAATTAAAAGGCCCGGCAAGACTGATGCTGAAACAAACAGACTCGATTCCACCGGACACGCTGCAGAATTAGAATTGGCGATTTGGGATTTACGATTTACGATATAAAATGCGGCTAAAGCCCCGGTTAACATGATCTATCCTTTGTTGCGTCAGCTAAAGCTGACGGCAATAGATTTGCCGGATGGATCATCTATTGCAATTGGGTGTAGCCAAGCGTTATGCAGAATCAAGCGGAGTAGTACCTTCGGTTAACGTAATGACTAAAAGTAATAATATTTGGATATTACGATGACAAGAATTATCTTTGTGGTAAAAAAATATGTTTGTAAGAACGATTGAAGAGATAGTCAAGGAAAAATTTGAGAGCAAAAAGGCTATCATTGTTGTTGGGGCTCGTCAAGTAGGGAAAACGACACTTTTACAAAAAGTATTGAAAAATAAGAATTACCTGTTTTTGGATGCTGATGATCCATCAATAAGGAGTCTTCTTCAAAATCCAACAACAGAACAAATAAGAACATTTCTTGGAGACTATAAATATGTTTTTCTCGACGAGGCTCAAAGAATTTCGGGGATTGGATTAACCTTAAAAATAATTACAGATCAGTTTAAAGATGTTCAATTATTTGTTAGCGGTTCTTCGTCCTTTGATTTAGGAAACGCACTTAATGAACCATTAACTGGCAGAAAGTGGGAATATGAACTATTTCCAATATCCTGGGAAGAATATGAGAAGGGTATTGGTTTTATTAAAGCGGAACAGCAACTTGAAAATCGATTATTATATGGATTTTATCCCGAAGTAATTAACAATCAAGGCAAAGAACGGGAAACGCTAAAAAACCTTGTAAACAGTTATTTATACAGAGATATTTTAGCGTTTTCAGATATAAGGAAGCCCGAAATTATTGAACAATTATTGCAGGCTTTGGCTTTACAGGTGGGTAGTGAAGTCAATTATAATGAACTATCTCAATTTATTGGGATTAATAAAATTACCATACAGAAATACATTGACATTTTAGAAAAAGGATACATCGTTTTTCGTCTAAACAGTTTTAACAGAAATTTGAGAAATGAAATCAAACAAAACCGAAAAATTTATTTTTATGATAATGGGATCAGGAATATGATTATTGGTGATTTTAAACAATTAAATCTAAGAATAGATAAAGGCGCTTTATGGGAAAATTTTCTTGTGTCAGAAAGACGAAAACAAAACATTTATAAAGATACGTTTGCTAAAATGTATTTTTGGAGAACCAAACAACAGCAGGAAATTGATTTTGTAGAAGAAAAAGAAGGAACTATTTCAGCGTATGAGTTTAAATGGAGCAAAATAAAAACAAAATTTCCCCAAAAGTTTTTAGACAACTATAAAGCAAATGGATTTGTTATTGATAGAAAAAACTTTAGAGAATTTGTTATGATAAACAATTAATGCCTGATTTTGCAATTTTGATCAATGGTTGATCAGTCGTTGACCAATCGTTGACCAATCTAAGCCCATGTTCGTAAACCCGGTCAATCGTAAATAATTCCTATTTTTGCATACATGTTATTCATGAAGATAAAACCCTGATCCCTTGCGAACGATTCTGATTATTTTCACAGCCCTGTTTATCCTGTCGCTTCCCGTTACAGCCCAGGAAAAAATGTCGAATTCCCAAAAGAAGGACCAAAACAAAACCCAGAAACACGGGCAGAAGGATGAAGAGGAGGATCCGAATCCCTTTCCTTTACGCCGGGTGGAGTTTGGTCTTAATTTTGGCGCCTATTTCGCCAATAAGTATTCAGCAAATTTTTACAACGGCAGTCCTGAAAATGTAAACAGGCTTGATTTTCTGATGTCTAATACCTACACATACCGGGAAATTAAAACGGCGATGGGCCTGAGCGAAAGCGATGTCATTGAAATCCCTCCCGATGGATATGCCAGGAATATGCATTACAATGTGGCTTTCAGTGGCGGATTGTTTATGAGAATCAACCTCAACCGTAAGAACAGCTTTTTCCTTCAGGCGAACTACACCCAGCTTCGTGCGGCCGACGTGGTGTCGATCAAAGTGAACCCGACCTCCTATCTTACTTTCGACAACATTGTACTGGAACCGGTAATTGGCAAAGAAGGACGGGTAATGATCGACCTGGGATACCAGCGGTCGTTCCCGTTGAGATCAAGAATAAATCTTTTCATCCAGGGTGGCTTCACCATGTGTTATACCCAGGTGATCAAATCGATTTTTGTTGCAGGAAGTACAGAGTTCAATCTTGTAAACATTTATGGCGACCAGGGATACCAGCCTGGTTACAATAACCAAGCGTTCACTGTCAACCAAAATGCATTTGGTTTTGGGGGGTATCTGGGTGTAGGGGCGGGTATCCCTTTGACAAACATGTTTGGGATCGAACCCGGGTTCTTTGCACACTATTATCCTACAAACCTCGAAGGTTATCCCGATTTTAAACCCTCCTTCGGGTTGTACCTTCGTATATTGATGTTCTTTGGCTCTACCGATGATGAGTAAAAGCCGCCAAAAACCAATTAACAAAGTTTTTAACAGAAAATCTAATCATTTCATCCCTTCGGGATTTTGTTGAAAATCAGCAGGGTTCATCTACAATCATATCATCCCTTCGGGATTTTGTTGAAAATAACCATACTTCTATATGCAAACATAAAGCCTTCGGGATTATTTTGAGAAGTCTGGAAAGACATTCCAACGATCAAAAGCCCGAAGGGCTGATATGATTATAGAATATGCCTTTAGTAGAACCCTTCCATAAACCCCGAAGGGGTGAAATATCAATTAACATGTACCCAATTTACCAAATATTCAACCCTGAAACTTGAGTAAATGATCACCGGATTATTTGCTTACGACAACTTTACGTTCTATCCGGTAGGTGTCATTCTGTAAAACAACAGTGTAGATTCCGCTTGAAACAGGACCCAGGTCGATTGGTGTTACAGTTGTCCCGTTTCCTGTAATGGTCCGGTTTCCGTTTATCTGCACACCAAGATTATTGTAGATTTCCAGTTTATAAGAGAACTCTGCCCCGCTGATGATGGTAATATTGAAATGGCCATCGTTGGGAACCGGTGAAATGGTCACCCGGGCCGCAGCTTTATCATTGATTCCCTCTGTCAAAACATAGATATGGTTGGAGGTGTCGGAAGAGCATCCGTTGAGGGTTACCACTGTCCAATACCAGCCAGGGTTGTTCAGCGGGACCATGTAGGTTTGTCCGGTTGCGCCCTGAACGAGGATTCCGTTGCAATACCATTGATTGCCAGCAGGGGCATTGGAGGTTAATTCATAATTTAAGAGAGTGATGACTGGTGCTGAAGGAATAGGATTTACAGTTACGGCGAGACTCGAAGCCGGACCGTTTCCGCAGATATTGTTTCCTTCCACGGTGATCGCACCTGAAACGGCGTTTGCAGCAAAATCGACTGTAATGGCATTGGTCCCGAAACCGGAAGCAATTGAAGCGCCGGTTGGCAGATTCCACACGTATGCACCTGCCCCAGCAATCGGAGCTACGGAATATGCAACGCCCTGGGTACCGGCACATAGCGCAGAGATACCTGTGATGGTCCCTGCAGCCGATGGTACCCCATTAACCGTGACATTGAAAATAGTAGCGTTTACGGCCTGGCACCCGCCTGCGTTGCTGTAATTAACCCCAACGGTTTGGGCTCCTGCCGTATTCCATTGAACCTGGATAACGTTTGTGCCAATACCTGAGGTAATTACACCTCCGGCTGAAATGGTCCATGTATAATTGCTCATGCCCGTTTCTGTGGTATAATTGTAATACCCCGAACCGGCGCAAAGACTGTTTGACCCCAGGATCGTTGGAACCGGTGTAGTATTAACAGTTACTGCCTTTGACCCGGTAGGTCCTGTTGCACAGGAGTTGGTGCCGGTAACTGTTACATTTCCTGAGATGGCAGAGGCAGAAAAACTAACTGTGATGGAAATGGTGCCTGCCCCCGCTGTAATGGTGGCGCCTGTCGGAACTGTCCAGTTGTAGTTGGTCGCATTTGTGATGGGAAGTACGCTGTAGATAACCCCGGTCTGGTTCTGGCAAACGCTTGCTGGTCCGTTGATCGTTCCGGGTGTGACAGGGGTTTGGCATCCTGTGGTAAAGGTCATATCAGCCCCGTAGGTTGTACCGGCTGAATTAACACCTACACACCGGTAGTGGTATAAGGTTGTGGTTAACAGGCTGGTAAGATTTGCCTGGACCGGAGTGGCGGTTGTTCCGTTCACTGAAGAAGGTACCGCAGGTGTATTGTTTCCATAACCAGTCGTCAACCCCCAGTCGAATGAAACAGTGGTAGCTGAGTTATTGGCGGTGACTGTCCCATTTACCTGTGCACTGTTCAACCCGACGTTTGAAGCAATATTGGTTACAACGGTTGGTGAAGCGGAAGATGTAGTAAATGTCATATCAGCGCCATTGGTTGTGCCGGCGGCATTTGTCCCGGTAGCGCGAAAATGGTAGGTTGTTGCCGGCAACAATCCGCTGAGATTGGCAAGCACCGGTGTTGTGGATGTTCCGTTTACGGTTGCAGGCGTTGCAGTAACTGTATTGCCATAGGCAGCGGTCAAACCCCAGTTAAATGATACAGTGGTAGTAGCTGAATTTGCATTAACGGTTCCGTTTAATGTAGCCGAGTTGAAGGTAACAAGGGTTGCTGCAAGTGTGGTAACCAAAGGAAGCTGGGCAGTCTGTCCGGTCATGGTGATTAACAGGGAATCCTTCATCGTAACGTCCTGAACGGCCACAGCTTTTGCATAAACAGTTCCATTCGTGATGGCTGTTACCAATCCTCCTGTACTGATTGATGCAGCACCTGTTCCCGGTACAATACTCCATGTAACATTCTGGTTGGCAGTTGCAGGAAATACCGTGGCAACCATTTGCAAAGTCCCGCCGTTGGTTGTGATCGTTGCAGGTACGCCACCCTGGGTGGCAACAGTGAGTCCGATCAAACCTCCGATTGAAATCCCCTGGGCATAACCCATGTAATCGGTACCCCTGTTCTCTGTCCATACACCGGCACATCTGTTTGGCCCAACCGGGGTGAACCCGTACCGCATTTTACCCAATCCCGGACCGGCGGTTGTTGAGCTCAGCTCGATCCTGTTTCCCGGCCAGGTAAAATCCCCGTTGGCATCCAGCCTGGTTGCATAAATTTTATAGTTCACATCATACATCATAAACATGGGGGAATCTAAAACCAGGGCCAGGGAGCCGCGCTGTTGCTCACTGTTGGTGCTTATCGGGTAAACAACTTTCCCGAAATCTGTAAACTGCCGCAACCCTCCTGCTTTTGTGAATTTCTGAATATAAACACCGTATTGCGTCTGATTGGGATTGCAGAATGTACAAACAGACCAGATAAAATTGGATCCCGGGGTCAGATTGATGGCAGTTTCGACCTGGTAAGAGTCTGTGGCACTAACATTCGTATTGAAATTGGCTCCGTTCATTCCCCATGGAATTGTTCCACCCGGATTTATCCGCTGAACAAACGAATTAAACCGGGAGCCCAGGGAGCTGTAATAACCAAAATAGGTGGTGTCGGCTTCTGCCTGAAGGGAATAATACCGTGCCCCGCTGGTCGTTTGATTGCAAATCTGCAAGGGTGCATACAGAGCAGTTCCTGAATTATCATACATCTGGGCATATAAAGTGGTTGAGATGCCAACGCCACGCTTTTGATACACCACGGTAAATTTACCCGCTAAATTTGCGATGATCTGCCCTCGGGTTGTCAGCGAGGCGCCGATCGTAATTAAAACAGGTGTGCCCCAGGCCAAAGTGCCGCTGGTTGTAATTTTTTGAAGATTCAGCGTGTTTCCTGAATCTCCGCTCCAAACTACAGCTACTTCCCCATTGCTTAATGCGTAAGGATATGGTGCAAGGCCTCCGCCCAGTATCACGCCACTTGGACTCCATAAATGGGTTCCTGCCTGAGATATTTTGTACGCGACAGCCTGCATGGATCCAGTTCTATTGTCCTGGTAAGCTACAATGAGATTATTTGATGCATCCACGCAAACATTGAAGACAAAGGTTGCACTTCCGGATGGTTTGTTGTCGACAAGTACCCCGTCTGCACCGAGCAGTTTAAATCCGTTCGCATCTATTAATTGGGCCCTCATGTCATAGTTTCCGCCGTTCTGATGATAAAAAGCAATCCAGGTTTTCCCGTCGGTGGTTGAAACTGATTGCATGTCGGCTGTCGGAAGCCCTGAAATCAACAGGTTGATGGAAGTGTTGGTGTTCCATTGTGCATGAATGGTGCCCGGCGCGATGGCTGAAAGAACGAGCAATACAAGTAAAAATAGAATTGGGAAGAACCCGGGATGAGCGCACTTTCTTTGTGTAGTTTTCATTTTGCTTATATTTAGAACATTTTGGTTACCACGAACAAAGGTAGTGATCTTTTAAAAATGTACCCCGCTATATTCATTTAAGTTTAGCCATTTCATTGGAAGAATTGATTATTTTTGCCGTCACTGTCATTATAAAATAAAAACGATGAGAAACGAAAACTCCTTTTCCAGACTTTTGCCTGTTTTGTTTGGGTTTTTTATCATGGGATTTGTCGATGTGGTTGGAATTGCGACAAATTACATTAAACAGGATTTTGCCCTCAGCGACACATTGGCCAATTTGTTGCCCATGATGGTGTTTCTCTGGTTTGCCGTGTTTTCAGTACCGACCGGATTGCTGATGAATTCGATCGGAAGAAAAAAAACTGTTGTGCTGAGCATGGTTATCACTTTTGTGGCCATGCTGGTGCCACTGATCGCGTACAAGTTTGAAGTGGTGTTGGTTGCCTTTGCCCTCTTAGGCATTGGAAACACCATTCTCCAGGTTTCGCTTAACCCGCTCTTATCCAATGTGGTACGAGGCGAACGGCTCACGAGCAGTCTTACATGGGGCCAATTTATCAAAGCCATTGCCTCTTTTCTCGGCCCCATCATTGCCGGTTTTGCTGCAGCAAGCCTGGGAAACTGGAAAATGCTCTTCCCGATTTTTGCCGCGGTTACCCTTTTATCCACCTTGTGGTTATTTTTTACCACGATTGAGGAGAAGCCGATTGAAGGAAAAACATCATCATTTGGTGAATGTTTTGGTTTGCTGAAAGACAATACCATTCTGATGTTCTTTTTGGGAATCCTTGCTGTTGTTGGCATCGATGTCGGGTTAAACATCACCGTTCCAAAATTTTTAATGGAGCGTTGTAACATTTTACTCGATCAGGCCGGCTTGGGTACAAGTTTGTATTTTATTGCCCGTACCACAGGAACGTTCATCGGAGCGATCCTTCTTGTGAAGTTTTCGGCCCGTAAATTTTTCATCATCAGCATGATCGTGGCCATTGCCGGAATGGTGGCGATGCTTCTGCTAAGTAACCTGTGGGCAATCCTGGTTCTTGTTTTTATTATTGGCTTTGCGGTAGCCAACGTATTTTCAATTATCTTCTCCGCAGCCTTGCAGAAGAAACCTGAACGCGCCAACGAAATATCAGGGCTTATGATCATGGGTGTTGCCGGTGGGGCAGTAATTCCCCCGCTGATGGGGGTTGTTTCCGATACGATGGGCCAGGCCGGCGGTTTAGCGGTATTGCTGGGCGCAATGGTGTACCTTTTATTCCTGGCATTCAGTTTGAAAAAAGCATAGTTAAACCCACTCCGAAAAGTAGTGATAGGTGAATCTACCCTCCCCCGGCCCCTCCCTGCCCGCAGGGAGGGGAGGGACTCAGCACAGGCAAAGTACTGTATATCTTGCTGATGAGTATAGTAGCGCCACTCCCCTCCCTTAAAAAGGGAGGGGCAGGGGTGGGTAGATTGACTGCGAATTATTGCCTGTACTGGCCCGGAAACGCGCCTGAAATACCGGTGAGGATGAACTGCACTCCAAGTGCAATGGTGATCTGTCCGAAAATTCCAAGTTGTTCTTTCCGCGACAATCCGGCGATGAGTATCAGATAAATGGTTATGGCCGGAATGTTGTTTGCCACCGCACAGAGGCCAAGGAGGTAGTTTGAAAGGAAAGTTCCTGCATAGGTAATTGAATTATGTGGCAATTATAAGATACTAATTTGCAAAATTGTCGTATATTTACTCCAAATTAGCTGCAATGAAAATAATAGAATTGGATAAAGCGGGCGCCAGAAAACCATTTTGGAAATTCTTCCTGCCATCTGTATTAGTTTGCTTTTCAGCATGTATCATATCCAACGCACAAACAATCTCCAGCGGCGGTTCAATGGTAGTTGGTTCCGGGGTGGTTGTGAATTCAAACTATGATGTGTCACTCCAGGGTGGAGGTACCCTCACGGTTTTAGGGACCCTTATCCTGAAAAACAACCTCGTTAACCAAAAAACAGAGTTGGATGCGCTGGGATCCGGTACTATTGAGTTTTCAGGTACTGCCAGTCAGACGATCAGTGGACCGAATGTTTTCACAAATCTGAGTATTCAAAATTCTGCAGGTGTTTCTCTCACCGGGGCATCCGACAACGAGGTAAACGGAACGCTCACTTTAACAAACGGCTTACTTACACTCGGCAGCCGAAACCTGCTTTTAGGTCAGGGATCGGCAATTGCAGGAACACCTTCATCCTCCAGTATGGTTGTGGCAGACGGAACCGGTGAATTGCGCAAATCATTTTCTGCGCCTTCATCTTTTACCTTCCCGGTTGGAGATGCCACCGGTACGCCCGAATATTCACCGGTTACATTGAATTTTACTGCCGGAACTTTTGGAACCGGAAATTATGCGGGGGTGAAACTCACAGATGCAAAATACAGCAATGATAGCATCAACGGCAATTATCTGACTCGGTATTGGAATTTAAGCCAGTCGGGTATCACGGGTTTCAATTGCAATGCCACCTACAAATATCTTCCTTCAGATGTGAACGGGATCGAAAGTTCAATTTATTGTTTAAAGGTGAATCCTTCGCCATGGGTTACTTACAGCGCAACAAATGCAGTAACGCACGAAATGATGGCCAGCGGGTTGA
The DNA here is from genome assembly GCA_903875045.1 of uncultured Bacteroidales bacterium. Lineage (GTDB taxonomy): Bacteria > Bacteroidota > Bacteroidia > Bacteroidales > FEN-979 > CAIVAT01. The sequence goes on along the minus strand of CAIQUS010000159.1, from coordinate 7,091 downwards.
GTAATTTCAGCACCTTCACAGGAGGAGGTGGCGGAATGGATGTCAGTCTGACCGCGTTTCTGGAAGGTCCTTATACATCCGGGGCCATGAGCACCTCTCTCAACAGCGGAGGATTAATTCCCCACACGCAACCTTATAATACATCACCCTGGAATTATAACGGGCCTGAGTCTGTTCCTTCAGCCTCTCCCATACCGGCTGGCGTGGTCGACTGGGTACTTGTCGAACTAAGGCAAGCCGGCACTCCTGCAGGAGCAACCTCCTCCACCATCCTGAAAAAACGGGCAGCTTTTATCAAAAGTGACGGCACAATCGTAGATGTGGACGGAGTAAGCCCGATTAGGTTTTACAATGCCGCGCTCACGACAAATCTTTACCCGGTTTTGCGACACCGGAACCATTTAGCGATTATGGCGAACAATTCTGTTAACAAAGATATTAGCGGAGTATTCAACTATAATTTTTCAACTTCTGCAACTCAGGTTTATCCCGGAACCGGATTAAATCATAAACAAATTGCTACTGGTGTTTGGGCACTGTACCGTGGGGATTCAGATCAGACTGATACTGGTGTATCGACACTTGATTTCACACAATGGCAGCAATCTTTTGGTAGTATTAATGTTTATAATCCTAATGACTTTGATTTGGATAAAAATGTAAATGGTTTCGACTTTACTTATTGGGCAACTGGTTTTGGTGCAGTTCGTCAGATTCCTTAAATATTAAATGGATGGTTTTTTGAATAATTGGAATGATTATGAAAAAGATAAACATATTAACATTCTCACTGTCATTGTTGATTGGTCTTTGTGTAAATGCTCAATCCACTACGACCCTTTCGTTCAGAATGAATAATCCCAGGGTTATCAGGACAATTAATTACGGAGGTGCCGGAGCAGTTTCCAGTGATTGTCTGGAGTTTGATATTGAAGTCATGGGGAATAATGCAACATCACGGCTTTGGGCCTTTGATATCCGCTTTACCTATGATAATTCTGTGGTTGATACGATAGATTTTTCTCTTGGCAGCTATTTCCAGGGAACTGGAGGCCAATCTCCATTTTACACAGGAACTGCAACATCTGTTTCCGGAAATCTTAACGTTGCAGTCACATCGACAAAATTATTAACATCCACAAATACCGCTCTTTTTAAACTTGTTCCTTCATCCTGGACATTGGTAGGAAATTTAAGGCTTACAATTAAAAATCCATCCGGAATACCGAACATTGGTTTCATTCCGTCTCTGATGAATGGTTATCAGCAGGAAAAAACATTTGCAAGTCCATGGTTTAGACTTTATTTGAGCCCAAACATATATTCAGGTCAAAACTTTGTAAATAGCTATATCGGAAGAATTTACTCCTCAGGCTATGATTGGTCACAAGTTGGTGGGACAGAAGATGATGTCCAGTATTTAGATTGGTCATCCTCAGTCAACACCTCAGTATGGGACGGCAGCGCCACGATCACCCAAAACGATGGTGTTCCGGCGCTGGCAAACAATTTCCGGGTTGAAAGCGGTGCCACCCTCACCATCCCGACAAACAAATGGCTTACGGTTGCAGGTAACATGGTTATCAATGGGGCTGCATCAAACCTGATGGTGGCCAATGGCGGTTCGCTGATACAAAGTTCAGCTAACGTGCCAGCCACTGTCGACAGATATATCGGGGCCTGGGGCAATGCAATGCAAGGATGGCATTTACTTTCGTCCCCCGTTACTTCCCAGGCCATTGATCCTGCATTCATTACCCCGGTCCCCGGAAATTATGATTTCTATTGCTGGCATGAACCTTCCGATTTGTGGGTGAACTTTAAGGGTGCTGTCAGTCCTACCTGGGCGCAGGGCAACGTTCTTGGTCCCATCAGCGGGGGTGGAAATTTTATTCCAGGTAAAGGATACCTTGTTGCTTATGCCACCGCATCGACCAAACAATTTTCAGGTAACTTAAATCCTTCGGGTATTACAGCGACCGGACTTACCCACAATGGCGGTACTTACCAGGGCTGGAATCTTCTTGGCAATCCCTTTCCCAGTGCCCTTTCGTGGAACAACGGCTCGTGGGGATTAACTAATGTTGACGGGCTTTCTCAAATATGGAAGGACTCGATTGCTAGTTATGTTGTGATCAATTCAAACGGGATCATTCCCGCCATGCAGGGTTTTATGGTCCATGTTCCCTCCGGAGCAGGGGCGGTTACCATTCCTGCTTCAGCCCGCACACACAGTGCCCAGCCATGGTATAAAACTTCGGGCAATCCTTATGTCAAGCTTGTTGCGAACGATCTGGCAGGACAAACTGCCCAGGAGAGTGTTGTTACGTTTGACAACCAGGCAACCACCAGTTATGATGGCGAATTCGATTCCTACTTTCTTCAGGGTTATGCGCCGCAGTTCTATTCGGTGACCGGTGGCGAAAATTTTGCCTATAACACTTTGCCCAACCTTGCAAGTCAGACTGTTATACCATTCAATTTCGTTAAAACCTCCGGTTCCAGCTACACCATTGAAGCAAGCCAGATTGAGAATGTTCCTTCACCGGTTTATCTGACCGACCTGAAAATCAACCATACACAAATCCTGGGGGAAAACCCGGTGTATTCTTTTTCTTCCACAGATGGTGACGACCCTGCCAGGTTTCTGCTTACTTTCGGTAACATTACCGGCGAAAGTGAAAAAACACTCAACGATAATGGAGTTTACGCTTACGAAAACAATTTATACCTGATAAATCCTGGAAAAGCAAGACTGGAAATTTATAATCTTACCGGACAGAAATTGCAGTCGATGGAGATTGACAGCCCCGGTATGTTTAAAACCACCCTCTGGCTTCCCACCGCCTACTATGTGGTACGGGTGACCACTGGCAATAAGGTTGTTGTGACAAAAGTATTTATTAAATCATAGATAAATAATAACTGAATAATATGCCAAAGCTGCGAAAATTACTACTTACTACTGCTTTCCTGTTCTCCGGTTTTTGTACGTTCCATGCAATGGCAGATGAGCCTCTGGATAATCCACCACCCCCTCCGGGAGGAGGTCATGGTGGTGGTGGTAACTCCCAGGGTGCCCCAATCGATGGCGGCCTGGGGATCCTCCTTGCACTTGGCGTGGGTTTTGGGGCTAAAAGACTTTACCATGCCCGGAAAGAAAATAACGAACCAACCACATAAAAGAGAACCAGGCCTTGAGAATATTCCTGGGTTGTTATTCCCTTCTAATGCAAAAAGGGCTGTTGCAAAAATTTTGCAACAGCCCTTTTCAATTTTGTGAATGAATTTGACAGAATGGTGAAATTTATTTTCCAATCACCACGCTGATGGAGTTCGAAATCCCACTTCCTTCAACTTTAAGCTGATAAACGCCCTTGGCTAACTTTGAAAGGTCGATGGTTTTATGAAGTTTTCCATTGAATTTAACATCGTTTTCAGCATAAACAACCATTCCCAAAGGGTTGTAAACAGTCAGGTCAATTTTAGAAACGATGCCGGACGTAATGTCGAGACTGAATTTTCCATCATTGGGGTTCGGGAAAATGGTAATTCCCAATCCATTGTTTTCAGCAATGCCAAGGGTGGAGAAAATACTCACGCTCTTTTCCTCGGAGGAGATACTTTCGCCACAGGAATTAGCAGCTTTCGCCTTTACAGATGCAAGACCGCGATAGGTATTGTTCCAAACAGCGGTACCTGTCAATCCTGTACCGGTGATAGTGCCGGCAGCTTCAGGTGTTAGGACCCATGAATATGACGCAGCACCTTGAACCTCTGTTGTGGTAAAGTCGCTCTGGGATACTTTATTTACGTCCACCTGGTCGGCACCCAACGGTTTAACAGGTGCAGAAGGCGCTTCGATAACGGTGATTGGCAATTCTTCCGAGAAAACACCATTGCCGCAATCGTTGGCACCCTGAACTTTTATGGTGAAGGAACCAGTAAAACCAGGGGTCAGTGACAGTGTTCCCGTGGTTCCTGCCCCTGCGACGATCCCGGCAGCTTCAGGACTGGTAAGCCATGTATAGCTGGTTGCTCCTGTGGCACCCGTAGTCGTATAAATTTTTCCGGTTATATCCTTGCAGAGATTGACATCACCCTGTGGTTTTGCTGCTGCAGATGGAGTTGTATTGATCATAATTTCTTTCCCCTTAATACTGGTGCAGATGCCGTTGGATTTCACTTCCAGTGTAACAGAATAAGTCCCGGGATCATTGTAGGTATGGGAAGGGTTTTGCTCATACGATGTGTTGTTGGTTCCGGAATTCGGATCGCCAAAATTCCATGTCCAATTGGTGAGCGTGCCTCCGCTTGCATTGGACTGATCTGTAAAGGCCACGGGCAATCCTGGGCAACCGGTCACATTCAGGAAGTCAGCAACAGGCATATTGGTGACCTGTATGTATGAAGGTTTTGTGAGGGTTGCGGGTTCGCCGGTTGATTTGGAAACGGTCAGTGTTACATCATGATTGCCAGCCTGGTCATAGACAATACCGGTTGGATTCTGATCCGTTGATGTGGAAGGGGTTCCGCCCTGGAATACCCAGGCCCAGCTGGTCGGGCTACCCGATGACATATCGGTGTAATCAACCGAAGATCCTAGGCACAGATTTGTGTTGTTTGCACTGAAGTTGGCCAGAACCGCTTGCGAAGTAACCGGTACAAAGTCGCTGTAACGATAAAAATTATGTTTGGTCACGGTAACCTTGACCTGTGAACCAACAGGAATGACAGGAATGGTCAAAGAGACTGGTCCGTTGGCACTTCCGTAGCCTGTTGCAAGGATCTGATCGTCCAGGGTCAGTGCGATGTAAGCGCTGTCGTTGGTTTGAATTGAAAATGAGGTTGCTCCGAAATTTATTTCGGTATCGTGGGTAACGGCAAGTGGTTCAGGAATTTCGGTATAAAGCACCTGGAAGGCATCCCCGAACATGTGGAATAAACGGTAGGTTACAAGCTTATCGCCGGAATTGTATGGCCAGCTCGATTGTTTAAGGAAATATTTTCCGGCAGCATTTCCAAAGGCTGGCAAGCAACCACGTGAAGCCGGGTTTGATCCTTCTGCAGGCATAAAATCGGGCCACATGTTGTCGTACATCCCCCATACGAAGGTATCATTTACAAAGGAGTACGATACTTCGCTCGGGCAAACCAAACCAAGAGCACCTGAATTATGCCCATTTTTGAAATAACGATGGAAATGTTCGCCGAAACATTCACTGGAGCGCTGGTATGCACCTGTTTGACAATTGATGGAGAATACGAAGGTCAGATCGGTATTGGTTAACTGGTCGATGTTGGAAATCTTGTAGGATGGTTCGCCCCAACCAAGATATTCACCATGATCGCGGTGCTGAAGCATAAAAGCCCCGGAGTCAATTGCATTGTTGACCATGGTGGCGGTACCTCCATCCCAGCCGCCAAGGGTAGCAGGTGAGGTTGGAATGTAATTCAACCCGCTTGGCCCGAAATAATTTACAACCGTATTTGTATTGGAGGCTGTTGACCAAACTGTTCCGGGCGTTCCCTGGTATATTTTATTGATGCGGCGGGGATGTTTGCCCTGAACGGAACTGAAATAGCCTCCGACAATTTCTGAACAAAGCTGAAACCATCTTTCCGTTTGCCATCCCAATGCGGTGATTGGTTTGTCATAAAAACGTGGGTTGACAGGCGGATTGCGCTCATAATTCAGAAATTTTGAGCACATGATCTGGAGTTGGGTAGCTGTGTTGGCAGTAATTCTTGAAAAGATCACATCCGGCATTTCATCTCCTGTTACATCGGCATATTTATTATCGGAGGCAAAGTTGGGGTATGAAGCGGGGTGGGTGTACAAATGAGAAATGATATTCTTGGTGCCATCGGCGCCATAATCACCTAAAATGAGACAGGCTACCGGCTTGATTGTCCAGGTATTGTAAGCGTTGTCGATGAAAGCTTCAATTGCCGTAACAGTATTGCCGCCAACCTGATCAACAGTGAATATCTTGGTTAAAATACCTTGTTCGGTACGGAATTTACGGATGGTATCTGCCCAAGCAAGAAAGTCGGGTCCGGTCGGGGTGATGATGATGTATTCACATTCATCGGTAAGTGGTGCTTTTCCGAATGATTGTAAGCGGGCGTTGTAATCAACCACTGGAAGTGAAGCGTAATTCAGCAGATTGTCCTGTAAGATTCCATCCCACCAGGTGCTGCGAAAAGCATCGTTGCCAAACTGACCGTTACCCCCTTCGAAGGTGAGTTCGATCTGAAGATCTTTGTAAACAATCAGGTCTTTTGTAACAGGATTGTATTGAAAGGGAGTTATTCCCAGGATGACAGCATCTACGCCACGAATTTGGGAAACTTCGGAAATTGAAACCGGTGATGCCGGGTAGAGTGCATTTTTGGAATAGACCTGCATATTTTTCGCATATTCAACCGGACGGTTGTCGTTATCAAGTGGAATACGTGGTGCAGGAACAATTTCTACCTGGTGAATGACCTCTGTTTGTTGAGAAATGATCCTGAATTTCGGGGTTGAGCCTTGTGGAATGGCAATGTATTTGCCTTTTCCCGGCAGGTTTGGCATTCCTGTTTCGTTAAAGAGGAAATTCCCGGGCAGGTTGATGTATTTCATCGGGGTGCCTTCAACCATCTGGTCTTCGAGGGAAAAAGATGGTACGGAATAATTTACCCTGACGGAAGTCGCTTTTGAATCAACCAGGCTGAAGCCTGGTTTTCCTGCGATATCAGGATAATTGAACTGTTGTGCAATCAGACTGATGGTGGCAATAAACAACATAAACAAGATAAAAGTAAATTTTCTCATAAGTTTAAGGATTTAGGGTTTCAGTATAGGTTTATGCTCAAAACTACTTTGGAAAATTGAAACAACTTGTTTTGTAATCGAAAATCTTAAAATGTCATCCCTTCGGGATTTTGTTAAAATTAGTCAGGGTCATTGCTATAATCATTTCATCCCTTCGGGATTATTTTGTAAAACTAGTCAGGTCCATTGCTATAATCATTTCATCCCTTCGGGATTTTGTGAAAACTAGTCAAGTCCATTGCTATAATCATTTCATCCCTTCGGGATTATT